>CAXTTV010000054.1:0-5436 GCA_964247295.1 uncultured Ktedonobacteraceae bacterium
AGTCAGGGGTATGGCTCTTTGGAGGCCGCGCTGAGCCGCATGCGTAGTCAGTCTCTGTTTATCGGTATTCGTTCAGACTTCCTGTTCCCGGCGGCGCGTGTGCGTCATCTGGCCGATAGTGTTCAAAAGACGGGCGGAAACGCCCGGTACGTTGAACTTGATTCACCCTATGGACACGATGCTTTCCTCAAGGAATGGGATCAACTGTCCGCGATTTTTCGTCAGTTCTAATTCATTTAAAGGAGACAAAAACCGATGGCTTTGAATAGTGATCGCAGCTATGGCTTTGAGACGTTGGCCCTTCATGCTGGCCAGGAGACCGCCGATAGTGCTACCGGCGCGCGCGCGGTTCCGATCTACCAGACAACCGCTTATGTGTTTGATAGCCCGGAGCATGCAGCCAATCTTTTCGCATTAAAGCAGTTCGGCAACATTTACACTCGGATTATGAACCCGACGCAAGATGCATTTGAGCGTCGGATCGCCGCGCTTGAAGGCGGTGTAGGTGCGCTGGCGGCGGCTTCAGGTCAGGCCGCTGAGACAATGGCCCTGCTCAATATCGCTGGGGCCGGTGATGAGATTGTCGCTTCGGCCAGCCTCTATGGTGGTACCTATAATCTTTTCCACTACTCACTGGCAAAGATGGGGATCAAAACCCACTTTGTGGATAGCCGCAATCCAGAGAACTTCCGCCCATTCATCAATGAGCGTACCAAAGCCATCTATGCTGAAACCCTTGGAAATCCTCGCCTGGATACCCTGGATATCCGCGCGGTCGCCGATATCGCCCACGAGCATGGTCTGCCGCTCATTATCGACAATACGCTGGCCTCACCTTATCTGGTGCAGCCACTCAAGTATGGCGCGGACATCGTGGTTCATTCGGCTACCAAGTTTATCAATGGTCATGGTACAGCAATCGGCGGCGTGATTGTAGATGGCGGGGCCTTTGACTGGGCGAGTAGTGGGCGCTTCCCCGATCTGGTCGATCCCGACCCTTCTTATCATGGAGTTCGCTACGTGGAGTCCTTTGGGCCGCTTGCGTATATCATTAAGGCTCGTGTGCAGTTGCTGCGCGATCTGGGCGCGGCGGTCACTCCTTTTAACTCCTGGTTGTTCTTGCAGGGATTGGAGACGCTCCCCTTGCGGATGGAGCGCCACAGCCAGAACGCTCAGAGGATCGCTGAATTCCTGTCTCAGCATCCCTCGGTGGATTGGGTTAGCTATCCAGGTCTGGAGAGTCATCCACAGTATGAGCAGGCGAAAAAATACTTCGCGCATGGGCATTATGGAGCGATCCTGGGCTTTGGCATCAAGGGTGGTTTGGAAGCTGGCAAGCAACTGATCCGCCATGTAGAGCTGTTCTCGCATCTGGCAAATGTTGGGGATGCCAAGTCGCTGATCATTCATCCGGCCAGCACTACCCATGCCCAATTGGCCTCAGAGGAGCAGTACGAGACCGGTGTGACCCCAGATTTCATTCGTTTATCGGTTGGCCTGGAAACCGTTGATGATCTTATTGACGATCTGGATCAGGCCCTCAAAGCCGCCACAGCCGATGCCGGTGTGGGTGAGCCCGCCAAAGCGTAAGATGATGTGGGGCGGCAGGATAGCACATGTATGTGTGTCTTCCATGTGCCGTCCTATCGCACCGCGCCAGGAATATGGAGTTATCTATGCACAGATCTGTAAGTGTTTTAAAGTTTGGTGGGACCTCGGTCGGGAATGGGGAGCGCATCCGGCGGGTGGCTCAGATTATCTTTGATATCGCGCGCAACCCGGAGGAGGCTTTTCCCGTGGTTGTGGTCTCGGCAATCTCTGGCGTGACTGACCACTTGATTCGGCTCGCGGGATATCTCGCGACGGGAGAGCGCGAGGCTCGCCAGCAGGCATTCATCGGTCTGCGCCAGAAACATACCGAGACTGCTCAAAAGGCGGTACGCACTCCAGATCTGCTCACCCGGCTCCAGTCGGATCTAACTACCACTCTTGACGCCCTTGAAGAGTACATAACCGTTCAGGCTGAACATGAGGTCTCCGAGGAGGAGCAGGCTCTGCGAACTGCTACGATTGCCTCGTGGGGGGAGCGCCTCTCGGTCCTCCTGATCGCCGCCGCCGCCGAAGATCTTGGCCTCGCCTCACAGGCGGTGCGTCAGGAACTGATCATTACAGCCGAACCTCATGTTGACTCATCAAATGCGAATAATCAGGCTAGCGTCGTTGGAGCTGACCCCCTGACAGAGGAGACCCGGCTCCATGCTCAGACCCTGTTGCTTCCTTTAATTGAGCAGGGTATAGTGCCGATCGCGCCAGGCTTTATTGGCAGGACGCCCTCAGGCACCGTGACGACCCTGGGCCGCAACGGCTCAGACTTTTCCGCTACCGTGATTGGCGCGGCTCTCGACTGCGATGAGGTTTCAATCTATACCGATGTGGATGGTGTGATGAGCGCTGATCCACGGTTGGTTAAGAACGCGCGCCTTTTGCCGCTGTTAACCTATGCCGAGGCGGCTCGGCTCTCCTGGTTTGGAGCCAAGGTACTTCACCCTCGCACCTTGATCCCGATGGCTCACCGCAATATTCCGGTACGGGTACGCAATACTTTCCGTCCACAATTGCGCGGCACCCTTGTCGGACCTGAAAGTCAATTTCGCAGTGGGGCGGGTGCGATCACTGTTCGCCATAATCTCGCATTAATAACGGTCGAGAGCACTGATCTATTTGGCGCGCCTGAGAACGCTGGTCAGGTGTTTGTACTGGCGGCCCGAGCTGGCGCAGCCCCGGTAGCCATCTGCTCTTCCTCAGGCCATCATCTGGCATTTCTGGTGGAAGCGCGCGCTGCCGCCTCGGTGACCTCGGTGTTGGAGCACGATCTGGATGAGTGGCAGGTCTCGGCCCGGTATGGACTGGCGGCCTGCGCCTGTATTGGCTCTGGTTTTACGGTTGATCCTATGGCCCCGGCCCGAGCCGTGGGGGCGCTGGCAGGCGAGCGCATCCCTATAATTACTCAAGGCTCTTCCGAACTGGGAATTACTTTGATTGTAGAGGAACGAGATAGCGAACGAGCGCTCCGCAGTCTACATCGCGACCTGATCGCCCCAGTCATTCCGCTGGTGCGCCCAGATCCAACTGATAAGGTGCGCGAAAGCCGTACCAGGCATAAAAGATAAGGAGGTGGCCAAATGCCTTTTGAAGGAAAGCGCCTGCCAGTCGCGGTTTTGGGCGCGACTGGGATGGTCGGGCAGCGATTTATCGATCTATTGCAAAATCATCCCTGGTTTAAGTTGGTGGGCCTTGGAGCTTCAGACCATCACCAGGGCCGTCCATATGGGAAGGTCGCGGATTGGCGGCTGACGGGCAGCGATATGCCCGAGGCCGTTCGAGACTTGCCAGTGCTCCCCTGTATTCCTGAATCTTTTCCTGATGTCAGGCTGGTTTTTTCCGCGCTGCCAGGCGATCTCGCCGGCGAGATCGAAAAAGGGTTCGCGCGGGCAGGAGCTGCGGTGTTCAGCAATGCCAGCCATTATCGTATGGAGCCCGATGTACCGCTGGTAGTTCCTGAAGTCAATGGAGAGCATATATTCGCTGTTGAGCAACAACGCCATACGCGCGATTGGCCGGGATTTATCATCACTAACGCTAATTGCTGTGCGACCCCACTTGTGATGGCGCTGAAGCCTTTACAGCAGGCCTTTGGTTTAACAAAGGTTCTGGTCACCACCTTTCAAGCGATCTCGGGCGCGGGTTATCCTGGCGTCCCTTCCTATGATATTCTGGATAACGTTATCCCCTACATTGGGGGGGAGGAGCCCAAACTAGAGGCTGAGACGCTCAAAATGCTGGGAAGTTGGGAGCAAGAGAGCGGATTTCATGATGCGCCTCTGGTCGTCAGTGCCCACTGCAACCGTGTGCCGACACGGGAGGGCCATCTAGAATGTGTAAGCGTTGAGCCTGGTCGAGAGGTAGATGTAGAAGAGATTATTACTGCCTGGAAGGAGTATCGGTCTGAGCCTCAGCGGCTTAATTTGCCTTCAGCTCCACAGCCGGCCCTGATCTACCGACCGGAAGAGAACCGCCCTCAGACATTGAGAGATCGTGATGCTGGCCGGGGCATGGCCGTTACCCTGGGAAGATTGCGACCCTGCCCGATTCTTGGATACAAGTTTGTCCTGTTGGGGCACAACACCATTCGAGGGGCTGCTGGAGGCTCCATTCTTAACGCCGAGCTTTGCCTGATTAAAGGCCTCCTGTAAGGGAACCGCTTGCGTATCTGTTGAAAAAGCAAATGATAGATCGAAGGTTTCGTTTTTCCAGAGGCCTCTTCTTTCTTAACTTGCTCGCTGGTATGTTCTATAAGGGTAGCTCGCTCAAAAGCTGCCGAAGAGCCTGCTCATTACTTAAGTTGCCCGAAGGAGCAGGCTTTCAAGTTGCTCTTCTTGCTCTATCTAGTTACTTTCTGTTGAGCCAGATCTGTCATTTGTGGGTAATGAGCCTTAATAATGCTTAGAATGTCAGATCTTCTTCCTTTTGCGACTTCCCTCGCCTTTATCTGCTGAATATAAGGGCTCTCCTCGATTAAACGGTCAAACATTTTCAGATCCTCCTCGATACGCTGCTGTTCCTCTGGTGAGAGCATACGGGCTCGTTGTGACAAGGTTATTAACAGAGCAGTTGCTGTGATAACTCAACCCCTTGATAGGTTTCTCTGATCTCCTGGATTGCTTGCAAGAGTAGTTCGGCCGTGACCCCTTTCATAGTGGGCAGCAGGCTGTATATGCTAACGGCTTTCTGCTCCACGAACTGTCGGGCATCCACCTCCCACAGGGCGACTACTTTCAATTGGAAAGTTAGGATCTCTTCTGATCCCAGAAACTCCTGGTAAGGAGATTGTACCATAGTGATTTTAAATGGATAAAGAACCAGCGAGATTATTGGAAGCTCATATTTTTTATGGAGAATCCCATGGTATTCCAGCATCCGTCTTGCCATCTCTGGTCCGCGCGCAACGGAGCCCGAAGCTGCTCAATGTTGAGCTCGGCCAGATAGTGTGTATTTAGTAAGAGATAGGGAATGAGAGTTGGTTCTCTTCCCTCCAAAAAGGCTTTGAACGTGGTCCATATGGTTGCTGCATCCCTTCCAACCCCCCCCTTGTTGATCTAAAAAAGCAGTATAATATACTACTAAGTCTTTGACAAGCAAGAAGATTAACAAAATTTGCTCTCTGTAAGTAAACGTGGTGACATAGAAGAAAGTATTTTGTAGATAAAATGTGGTAGAGAAGTGGTGTGCAAAACGTCATGCTCTTTGTGTATCACAGTTTCTGATCACCTTATAGTCCATCGGCTGTGGCACTTAATAAAGCATGACATTTTCTTTAATGCTTGTGGTTACGATCCTCGATGCTGTAAAGGGTACTGTTTTTGTCAGAGCTCCCCT
>CAXTTV010000054.1:5459-27016 GCA_964247295.1 uncultured Ktedonobacteraceae bacterium
GGGCTGGCAGCAAGACATCCGCTTTGGGTGAGCCCAGACCGGTAACTCCATCCCAACCCTGTTCCGCCTGAAAGCCTTTCACCCCCTCGAAGGTATTATTGCCAACTGTAATGTCATGAAAGACGGAAGGTTGATTTTTTCCCAATGTGTACAGCGCGGGATTAATATAGCCCAGAGGCCGACCCGCAAGCTGGTTCCCAACGGCGATCATTCCAGACCAGAGCGGTGTGCTCGCGCTGGTCCCACCAGCTAAATTCCAACGGCCATTGTGATAGAAGGCCAGTCCGGTCGCGGGGTCCGCATCACCAGAGATATCTGGTACGCCTCGATTGCCATTAAGCTGACTCTGGACATTCTGTGGCAGACTTTTCTGAAAATCAGGGATTTTAAAGAAGCGACTGATACCGCCGCCACTGTGTGGCCAGCCCACCTCTTGCCGGACGCCCTGGCTTTGTGAGAGCGAGGTCCCACCTACGGCTGTTACCCAGGGAACATCAGCGGGAAAAGTCGTTGTTGGCTCTTTGGATACCTGGGTCGCTTTTACGTCTACAAAATCGGTTGCCCCATTGTCGCCGGAACCACACAGGACCGTAATTTTTTCCTGGGTCACGATCTTCTCATAGAAATCGGTATACTTTTTGACTAGATCTTGACCAGCCTTGTCATTCAGTGAGACCTCGGAGGCCGCGTAGCTCTGGGAAAAGATCTTCCCCAGTTTGTGATCGATCGCGTACTGCTCAAGCTTCATAAATTCTGGGAATCCTGCTACCCCTTCGGTCTCCGAAATCGGGCTGGTCAGAACAACAATTCCAGCTTCAGGGGCTATCGCATGGATAATCTGGACATCTAATGTTGTTTCGTCAGCCCATCCCGTCATCTCAGAATTTTTAGTATCAAACGGAACACTCCCGATCGGAGCTATCTGCTGAACCTTGACGGATGGCAGATTAAATTGTTTGCTGAAGACATCCGTATCTTGTTGGATCGTCGGGCTACCAAAGGAGACAACATCAACAACCGTCTCACCTTTACCCGTATAGCCAGCCTGCTTCAATCCTTCCAGTCCATAAGCCAGACGCAATGAATGAGGCGTCTGGCAGTTTCTCACCACCCGAAGCTCTTTGGGGCAGAGATCTTCAGCCGGATTTACTGGTTTCGGGCTGGGGATAGCCAGCCCTGTGGATGTGCTCCCTTTCTGAGGTTGTGAGCCTTTTGGCGATCCTGTAGAGGAAGAGCTTCCATCGTTACAACCAGAAAGCACCACGAGCAGACAGAACAGAAAGGAAGAGGCCAACGACCTGAAACGCATATGGATAATTCTCCCTTGCTCACTACTTAGCAATAGTTTTTTGTATTGTGTTGTATCAGAAGTATAGTCAGACTCTATTATACATGGGAAGGATAGAAGATGCCCAAACAAAGAAAACTCCCTACGGTAGATTCATTCGTGGATGTATTGGATGAGCAACAGATCGAGTACTTAGGGGATGCGGCTTTTCTAGGTCAGTATTTCCTGTACCTGAAGGCTGAATGGGCTGAGCGTTCTGGCCTCTCGCGTCTGCTGGGACGGTTGGGAGAGAAGCATACGTTGGATCGCCCACGCATCCTTTCTCGGAGCGAGGAGATCTCGTTGCCGGGCGTCAAGATCCGGTCTATCGAACTGCCGGCTGCCCAACTCTTCTCGCTGACCTCTGATAAACAGCTTTATCAGGTTGATCGAGATCGTGTCCGTTTACTGATTGCCGCACCTCAAGAACCTGATAGTGAACAGGTGCTGCATTTGAAGCTGAATGGGGCTACGTATGGATCATATACGCTGCGGTTGGATTCCGCTGGCCTGTTCCTCTGGGAGGCCAGTAACTTGCCCGAGGGCCGTTATGAGGCGGTAGTGGAAGGCTCCGATCTCGCGATTTGTGATTTTCTGGTCGCGACCTATCAACTCGCGCCTCTGCATGCCGAACTGGTGAGCCAGCAGCTCAGTGATACAACATTTTCTTTCGATCTTGAAGTTACAGCGTTTCAACAGCCGTATATAGGGCCGCTAAAGGTTGAGTTGATGGAGCGTGGGCAGCGTGTGGGTAATCAATTTGGGCTGGTGTGTGACGCTCAAGGGCATTGTCACGGTCAGGTTATATTAGACGGACCTGGACCCTTCTCGTTGAATCTGCTGGCAGATGAGCGTAGCGCTACCGTGGCCTTAAAAGGCTCAGAGCAGGCGCGCCGCTCATCGGTAGAAATCGGAGCTCTGGGAGAAGAGCACTCTCTCAATTTGTTGCCCACGCAAGATTCGGTGGAGTGCCGAAGTCTTTATATCGCTCCCGGTGCTCAAAATAACGCGCCATTCTTGTTGAGAAATCCGATTGGGCGGGAGGTTGAGCTGGAGGTACGTGAAGCGGTTCAGCTTCTTCAAATTGTTCTGGTTGATCCTGTCCGACAAAAAATTGAAGAGATCAGCCATACAGATCTTCAAAAGGGGCAGGTTCTGCGTTTCCCCGTTCCCAATCCTTATGGATTGTTGTTGCTGGGAGCGTTTATTGGTGATCGCGCCTGGGAGGGTTGGAGCGCTGTCTTGCATCCGACTGATCTGGATCTGCGCTGTATCGCGCCGGCAGAGGCAAAGCCGGGATCAACTGTCTCTGTAAAGCTTTCAACTGGCGTCTCCGATCGCTCCATCCCCGTGCAATTCATTGTCAAAGATCAGCGGCTGGTCTCCGCCAGCGATCCTCAGGTAGAGTTAGCGGCTTGTATTCAGGAGAATCTCAAGAGCTGGGAAGACCTGTCATTTCAGGGAAATGTTGATCGAGAGTTACGCTCAGCCAATCCGCCATCAAGGGCATACATGAGAAGTCGCGTTATGAGGTTTTCATCCGCGATAGCCGCTGGAGAACCGGACGACATGGTGCGGTACGCGCCAATGATGGCCGCTTCAGCCCCTATGGGAGCCGCGCCTGTCGATTCTTGGGAAGGTGATATCACAGTGGGAGCCGTCGCCTCACCAGCGGCAACGCTAACACGGGTGCGGATGCAGTTTCCCGAAGTGGTGTATAATGCGATCGTTCAAGTACAGGGCGAGACCGAGATCCAGGTGGCGTTAGGAGAGGGTCTGACTCGCTATACCATCGAGGCTTTCGCGCTTGATCCCCAGAATTTTGATTGGCAGCGGGCCGAGACCTCTCTAGAGGCCAGCCAGCCAATCTATGGTGAGCTGAGCGTTTCACCATTCGCCTTTACCGGCGATGGGGTGACCGGACACCTCTATGTGGGCTCTAGCTCAGGCAAGGTTCTGGCCGAAGTTCAACTTGATGGGAGTCCTTTGCCGCTGTTTACAGAGCAGGGTCAGCCTCTCTCCTCAACAGACGTAATCCCCGCCGGTTCAACCGTGCTTTTCCAGGTCAGTCCAGGTATGATTACCGCGATCGTCCGCGATCCCGTTTCTGGCGAGGCCGATGTGAGCGAGCAGTTTGTCTCCGAACCGGGTCGATTAAAGCATCGGGTGACGCAGCTCCGTTTCCTTCAACCGGGAGAGTTGCTGACGCTCGATCATTCGGATCTACTGGAGATCCATCCTTTGCCTGGTCTTGAGCGATCCTTCCAACTATTTGTTGAGGGTGCGGCCCATTATCCCCACGGATGTATTGAGCAGACCGCATGCAAATTGGTTGGGATGTTTGCCGGGTACATTACCAATCTAGAGAAGCCAGAGGTGGCCTCCGACTACGCCGTCGCGATCTCAACCTGGTATAAACGATTGATGAGCATGGCGTTGCCCAATGGGGGGTTCTGCATGTACCCTCCACAGGAGGGTGGTTCCCGCAACGTAGATATGCATTACGCGCCAAAGGGGATGCTCTATCTATTAAAGCTGCCTGCAAGTAAAAACTCTGGGATTGTTGATCCCGAGATTCGAACCATCCTGGATGACATTAAGGAGCGTGCGCGGGCCGGCGCGAATTTCTATAAACTGGCGTTGCCCCCTAAAAATTTCACCACCAGCGAGGACGCTTTTCTGGTTCTCTCTCTTCACGGCCTGACCGAAAGTGCTCGGAGTCAGGCACTCACTTTCGCCAGGACGCAGCTTCAGGAGCATGAGGGCAAGGTGTATGCGAAACCGTCGAAGGACACCGCCCTCTACTTTGGATCTTCAGTCGCGACCAGAATCGAGACAGCATACGCCGCCGCCGCGCTTTTATTGGGTCGAGAGCAGGGAGATCTTCCCAGGGCCCTGGCCGCGACCAACTATGTGGCCTCTCAGATGAATGAGGAGAACCGTTTCTACAGTTCCTCAGATACCGCTGCTGGCCTCTCGCTAATGCTGGCCCTGCGTGAACTGGGGGTTGGTGCAGGAGGAGCTGGTGTGCGTGTGGAGGTGAATGGTCAGCCACTGGCCCTGGACGAGGCCTTGAGGATCTCCGGGCCGATCGAGAGTCTTCGGGGCCTTGAGGGAATTGTCACAGTTCAAACTGTCCGTGAAATCGTTGAGGACTGGAACGAGTTTCACAGCGATCTACCCGTCGAGGTTTTTCTCGCGGAGCCCGGCAAATATCGCCCGGTTGTCCTTATTAAGCCAGGAGATGCCATCGATCTGGTTGTCAGAATTCCTCGTTATGAGCCTGGGATGTTAGTGTATGTTTGTCTGCCAGCCGCTCTGGCACGAGTCGTTGGAGGTGGTCAGGTCAAGCGCTTTAGCCTGGATTTCAGCGAGCGTAAAGAGCTGCGGGTCCCTCTCGCTGCTGTGAGCACCACAGTTGCCCCCGGTCAATCAAAGGGCTCAAAAGCTGGTCAGCACTGGGCCATTGTTGTTCGCAACATGTATAAAGAAGAGCAGGTGGGTAATCCCGGCCCTCTTAAATGCCTCGTCCTCTAGCCTCTTATTCCGCAGACGATAAGCCATAAGGAGAAGCGTATCGTCTGCCTCCCTATGACAATCTTCCCACTCTCCGTAATTTTTGTCATCTCCCCATGTTTAATACAGCAGTCACTATATTTTCCATACTGGCCCAGTTGTCTTATTTATCTTGTCTAAGAAATAGATAGTGTGTTGGTTCGTTCTACTGAATAGACCTGTATTTATTACCCTCTAGGGGGTAAGGAAGGTTATGGCGTTTTACATCTCGGCAAAGGTCAGCCACCCTCAGGGCTTCCACTGAAGGGAAAGGGAGAGATGTAGCCATCCAGCTAAAGGACCTTCTTCCTATGGCAAAGGTCAGGAATTGACCGTTCTGCATTGAGAGTGTACAGTTACAAACAAAAGATCTATAAATCTGGATATTTCGGGAGCCTTAGCTTTCGACTTGTAGCAAAAATGGATTGGGGACTTGTATGTTGTCTGTTGATAAGCGCGAAAACAAAAAGGGCCCACAAATGTCGGGGCCGGTCAATGAACTTTCGCCAGTAGATCAGTTGCCTTTTCCGGGAAGCCCGATGGCGGCTCCCGTTGAGACGGCTCCCTCAGGGGCTTCATTTTCTCCGTCCCCTTTCGGTACATCCGGGAATGGCGGTGTGGCGACTCGCTCTCTCGATAATTCGAGTCAGTCGCCGAATCTAACGCGTAACTTGCCTGAGGCATTGTCGGCCACCAGTGGAGCCTCGAACCGCAAACAGGTAGTGATCCGTGGGCGTGGTACCAGGAGTGCATCTATCCTACCGCCAGCGCGTCCTCAGAAGCGCCAGAGCGGCTGGATGTTACACGCCGGCCTGACCATGGTGATCACTGGTATTGTCCTGGGTGCTCTACTGACGATCGTGCCGGTGGCTCAGGGAAGTAGCTCTACTCTGAGATCTTCAACCTCGATAATCAACCAGACGAAGGCCCAGGACACTGATCATCAGTTGCTGATGGCCCAGCGGATCGCGACTCCCACTCCCACGCCTGAACCAACGGTCGCGCCTGAGCAGATTGCTCAGAAAGATGGGTTTGATCCCAATTTAAGTAAAGCAAATGCATCTACTGGTGGCGGCAGCGGCAGCAGTAGTCCAGCTCAGTCGGTGAACATCGTCGACTCACCTGGAAACCCGGCTGGTCGATTTCCATATGGTCAATGTACCTATTGGGCGGCGTATCGTTACTTCCAGCTTACCGGGCATGGAGTCTCCTGGAGTGGTGATGCCGGAACCTGGGCTGATGGTGCCGCTGGTGCTGGTTGGCGCGTAACTTCTACGCCACATATCCCTTCCATCGTTGTGCTGGGACCGGGTACTCAAGGGGCTGGGGGTGTTGGTCATGTCGCCATCGCGGAAAGTCTAAATTCAGATGGCTCGGTCTCATCGAGCAATATGAACTGGGGTGGCGCAGGTGCGAGCGTGACTAATGTAAACTTTAGTCCCGGAGCGGGTGTCTCTTTTGTCTGGCTCCCTTAAGTAATATGCATCTTCTTACAGGTCGGTTGTATCAAGAATAGAATAGCCGGCCTGTATTTTTCTGTAAAGCCTGCCCTTTTTCTCATATAATGTTCCTCTAAATTTGCCTGGACGTTCGTTTTTTCTTGTACCTGTTATGATAAATTTGTGCGGATTTTTAGGACATGCATTTCCCGATGAGGGTACCTTCTTCCTACGTAGTCAGGCATATCTTGAACTATCTGACGTAGAAATGTACATTCTCATCAAGAGTTTGAAAGAATTTGTATGTAGGAAATTAGATATTTCCTTTGTAGTCAAAGAATGGAGCGGGAACCCGTATGTTGTTTGTAGATGGACGCGAAAATAAAAAAGGTGCTCAGGTTTCTGGTGAGATTCCTCAGTTCTCTCCGGTTAATTCAGGTCCTTTAAGTGAGTCCTTCTCGCCAACCCCTCCAACCACAGCCGGACTTTTCCCCTCTACTGCTGAAACCGGCCCTGTGGTTACACGCTCACTTCAGAATGTGAGCCAGTCCCCAAACCTGACGGTGAACCTACCTGAGACAATCCAGACTGGTCCCCTCGTTATGAATAAAGCAGTAGGGCGGTCACAAGTGGTTATTCGGGGTACTGGTAAGCGTACGCTGCCATTGCGGCCACCGGCCCGCCGGGCTGTACGTAAAAGCCACTGGATGCTTCACTTGGGCGTGATGATGGTGATCTCTGGCATTATTTTAGGTGCGCTTCTGACATTCGCACCGGTAGCTCAGGGGAATACATCATTGCTCACGGCTTCAACCTCGACGATCAACCAGACGAAGGCCCAGAACACCGATAACCAGTTGCTCATGGCCCAGCGGATCGCAACACCGACCTCTGCCCCTATCTCGAAGAGCGACGGATACGACCCCAATCTGAATAATATGAATGGGAATACGGCCAGTACATCTCAGCAAGTACAGATCGATGATACGGCTGGTAGTACGGCTGGTAACTTTCCGTATGGTCAGTGTACCTACTGGTCGGCGTACCACTACCATGAGGTCTCTGGTCACTGGGTTACCTGGAATGGCGATGCTTGGATGTGGCGCGATGGCGCGGCGAGTGCCGGTTGGGTCGTCTCTTCCACTCCACATGTTCCTTCGATTATCGTGTTGCAACAATATACCCAGGGGACTCAGCAGTATGGACACGTGGCTGTCGTTGAGAGTATTAACTCCGATGGTTCGGTCGTAACGAGCAATATGAACTGGAGCGGTGGCTATGGCGCGGTGACGACCGTGACCTTCAGTCCCGGACCCGGTGTCTCTTTTATCTACCATCCATAGATTTTAGAGGCTGGAGGGCCAGCCCTATAAAGAAGCGCCTTTTCCCATATGTAAGGCTTCCCATCGCAAGGGAAGCCTTTTTCTATTGAGTTTTGTATATTAGTATATTATAAATTAAGCATAATTCTATTATAAGTACATCCTTCCTATTTGTACTGCCCCTTGCTTGACCAGACTCTCGTAAAACAGTACAGTCACACGGCGCATACGCGCCATGACCAACTCTGCTTTACTGTTTTGTTTAATTTGACGGGGGCTTGTATGTCGTTACTTAATGAGCGTGAAGAGTGTTCGGGCTCAGTTTTATCCCATAGGGCAAACTCTCTGTCCAATCCTGTTCTTTCAGAGAACTCTGGTAGTGTGAAGGATCACCTATCGACGGCTTCTCCATCTGCTCGTCTACTGGCTATACCGGCGCGCCAGCTTGTCATACGGGGAGATGGTCGCAAGTCTTCTCCTTTCGCGCCAGAGGGGCGGCCCTGGGTGACGCATCTGGGAGTAACCATTCTACTTATTGCGATCGGGGTGGGCTCATTGGTCGCAATTGTTCCACTGGATAGCAATGCGGATCAAGGGGTGATGTTTGGACAGATAAGTCAGAAGCGCTCACAGGGGGGGCAGCAACATTTTCTGACGGCGCAGCAGAGCGCGACGGTGACTGCGGTGACTCAGGATGGCTACGACGCTGGAACAGGCGAGAGCTACGCTGGTCTGTCTTCCGCGCCTTCCCCAACCTTACAGGATAATGCTGGCAGCACTCTTGATCGTTTCTCATATGGTCAATGTACGTATTGGGCCGATCTTCGGTATTTTCAATTAAGTGGTCACTGGGTGTCCTGGTCGGGTGATGCCTACCAGTGGGCGACGGGGGCTGCCAGCGCTGGTTGGATTGTCTCTTCAACCCCGCGTGTTCCCTCAGTAATTGTATTGCAGCCAGGGGTTCAGGGCGCGACTGGATTTGGCCATGTGGCGGTGGTGGAACATATCAACCCTGATGGTTCGATCCTGACCAGTAACTATAACTGGTCGTCCTGGAATACCCTTTCATATCAGACGTTCTGGCCTGGAAGCGGGGTCTCGTTTCTCTGGCATCCCTGAACGTGATTATTTTGCTCCCCAGTAGTCTAACAGGCTTTGATAATGCTCAATCATCCGCTGATGCTGCTCTTTTTCGTTGGCGGGAGCGCCGATTAAAGCTGTCTGATGATGGTCCAGCCGCTCCCTGGCTCCGGCGATAGCTTTGGGTGAGACACGGGCTGTGTAGATGCGTTCCTGGGGGATTGGTTGCCACTCTGGATTATTGCGCCAGTTAATATAGGGACAGTTGCGACATTTGTTCGCGCAACAATATCCTCTGCGCATAAGAAATCCACGTGTGGCAACGTATAGCCCGTTGCTATCAATCTCCCAGTCCTGCTGCTCTTTTTCTACTGAGTTCACAAGTTAAACCTTCCTTGCTTTGATTTTAAACTACGGGCAGATGCTGACCCTGGATCTGATCTATCTCGGTTGACGTTTTGCGACGGGACAATAATCTATTCATTGCCCGACCAATTCGCTCAATCCCTTGCTCAATCTCTTGAACTTTGGGATAGGCGAAGCTTAATCGAAATTGATGCTGTCCACCCCCGTCGATATGGAAAAGCTCACCTACGACAAAGGTAACATGCTCATTGGCCGCTTCTCGTAACAAGACCCGCGCGCGAATATCTTGAGGCAGACGACCCCAGACATGAAATCCTCCCCCCGGACGATTTGTCCCGATCTCGGGTCCCCAATATTGTTCAATGGCGTGTAGCATAAGATCGCGTTTCTGGCGATACTCCCGACGGATATGTTCCATATGTGTATCCAGCAGGTTACGCCGGTGCATCTCAGCTACGGCCCACTGCCCAATTGAGCTGGTGTTGACATCAAAAATCTGCTTGTGCAGCGAGATGCGCTCGATCATTGGCGAGGGAGCGGCCAGCCAGGCGACGCCAAGACCCGGTGCCAGAATCTTGGAGTAGGTACTCAGGTAGAGCAAATTACTGCCCTTGTCAAGGGCTTTGAGTGGCTGGGGTGCCCGACCTTCAAAGTAAAGCTCTCCATAGGGATCGTCTTCCAAGATTGGTGTCTGATAGCGCTGGGCCAGCAGGATCAGCCGACGGCGACGCTCCAGCGATAGAACGGCACCCGTAGGGTTCTGAAAGGTGGGCTGGGTGTAAATTAGTCTTGGCCGTCGACGCGCCAGAATCGACTCTAAAAGGTCTACGCGCATACCTTCATTATCGACCGGTACCCCGAGAACACGCGCCCCCAAGGCCCGAAACGTCTGGATCGCTCCTAGATACGTAGGGATCTCAACTACTACCTCATCCCCAGGCGAGAGTAGAAATCGTCCGACCAATCCAATCCCCTGGGTGGACCCGGAGAGGATCAGTATATTGTTGGCCTCGACGTCAACCCCGCGCCGCCGCATTCTGGCCGCGATACTCTGCCGTATATGCTGAGCGCCTTCAATCGGGCTGTAGCCCAATGTCTGTTGCCCGGCCTGAAGCAATCCCTCATTGATTAAAGGCGCGAGTAGCGTCCCCGGAAGGAGATCCAGGGCCGGGGTTCCTACTGCTAGTGAGATAATGTCTTCCTGCTCATTCAAGGCTGCCAGCTCGCTAAGAACGCGGGCATCGGGGCCGAGAACCTCGCTTTCGGTCGCTGGCAAGCTGAGGAGCCAGGGAGGAATATCTTGATCGCTCTGCTGCTGGTTGTAGGTTAAAAGGTTTTTTCGGACCAGCGTTCCTCGTCCCACATGCCCCTCAATCAACCCCTCGGTTGTCAGCTCATTGTAGGCATTCATTACCGTTGTTCGATTCACAGCTAGCTCTTGAGCTAATGCCCGTTCAGTTGGAAGCCGTGTTCCTTCCACCAGTTCACCAGAGAGTATCGCCTCGCGCAACCCATGGCTGATCTGCTGATATAACGGAACGCTGCTATCACGTTCCAGGTGGACCAGCGGGGCGATTGTGGCCGTAAATAGCGGTAACCTCTGACGTCCAGATCTTGATTGTCCCATCCGGTTTTACCTTTCCTCTCACTGGCCTTATGTACCCAACTATAAAAAAAAAGAGAGTTTTTCGCAAGAGCTATAGAAGAATAGAGGGTCTTTTTTTAGGTACACGTCTGGAGGAGCCTTTTGAGCTCATCTCATTTTGCTTAAACAATATATCTACATGCCGGCATTTTTACATTTGGTGAAATGGACAAACCTCAGTATCCTTATATGGTAGAAGGGCTGTTTTTCAAAGTTGTTGTTGTGGTTAGTGAGGGGTAAAGTTGAAAAACAAACACAATTCTTTATCGGTTGTACGCTCAAACACGCCCAGGCCCGTCGAATTGCACGGCGAGGTTCAGGCCGCGCCTCTACCTGCCTCTGTCGTGGAAGACGAAGCGACCGAAGTGCTCAGTGAATTCATTTGGCTGTTTGAGTATAACCCGAGTATGGATGAGTCCTTATTAAATACACCTGATCGTCTTAATGGGCTGGCCCTACTTTATGGTCCGGCTGTTTTAAAGGGCTATCAACTGGCCTATCGGGCTGGAAGTCGCCTCAACTGGCAGGAGCTGGTAACGATTCTGCCCACTGATAAGGCTGAAGCCGAGGTTCGAGGTGTGCTGTATCGAATACCCAGGCGTTGTAGTGAAGGGCGGGATGAAGAGCCTTCCCTTCTCGATCGAACGCACAACGCCACCGGACCTGATTGTATGTACGAACCTTTGCATATCATTGTGCGTGAGGTTCACCGGGGAAGGGAGGTAGCCAGTCTGGCTTATGCCGCGAACGCCAGGGCTCGTGGGCAATTTCTGCCAGGGGACCAGAAGAGGCCGGGCGCTATTTCAATGGTGGAACCGCAGACGGAGCCCCTGACGGCCACTAGAGTAAAGTCCCCTGTTCACCAGGCGAGCTTTGGGAGATCGCAGCCTTCTCGTGGTCCCTGGCTGCTGATCTTCGCGGTTTATCTTGCCTGTTTATTGCCGCTTTTGTTGGCCCTGGCCGTAGTTCAAGGGTTAGGCATCTGGAGCAATATTTTTACCGCTCGCTTTACACCGCTGGGAGTGCCCTGGTTTGTTTTACTTTATGGGTTATTAGGAGGGTGTCTTAGCAGCATTGTGTCACTCAGGCACCGGCAGCCGTTCCAGATCCCCAATTTTGTTGCGGTAGTCTGGTTTCTACGTCCCCTGGTTGGGGCTGTTCTGGGAGGGCTGGTATTTCTTTTATTGAACACCGGATTTTTCGCGTTAAACGGGACGGATAATCCGCATAGTCAGGCCATTTTCTCCCTGGTGGGAGCCCTGGCTGGTCTTTGCGAGGGCTTGATCTTTACGCGTCGCGACTAAATGAAAAGAGGCAGTCTCCTGGTAGAGACCGCCTCTTTTCAGCATATAGGAGAGGAGAATGATAAGCGCTTAATCTTCCGTAGGGAAGATCGCGCGGACCAGACGTTCAGGATCATGGCGGGCCAGTGTATCATCCTCAAGATTAAGTTGTCCCACTACCACGCTGGGAACAATTCTCGCGAGGTGTGCCCGATCTACTATCACTGGCTCACTATATTCCTCGCGATACTGTGCCAGTAGCTTCTCTGGAAAGGGCCCGTTATTGACAATAACGCGGTCCACCCGGCCACCCATATAGCGGTTGATCTCATTTACAAAGTCTGAAGCTTTATATCCATCCGTCTCGCCATGCTTAGTCATCAGGTTACAGATATAGACCTTCTCGGCGTCCGACTCACGAACTGCGCGGGCGATCTCCGGTACCAGTAGATTTGGGATTAAGCTCGTGTAGAGGTCGCCAGGGCCAATAATAATTGTATCCGCGCGTTTAATCGCGCGAACCGACTGAGCGCAGGCCGGAGCATCCTCTGGAACCATGCGGAGGCGGGAAATCGGCGAGATGTGCGCTTCACCCTGTTCCAGTAGGTGCTTGCCGCGTGTATCGATCTCCGTCTCGCCACAGATCGTCGTTTTGTCTTCCAGATCAGCACAGATTGTTGTCTGAGCAAGCGTCACAGGTAGCACGCGCCCAGCAGTATTCAGGAGCTCCTGAGCATCCTCAATTGCCAGCAGTAGATCCTCATTATTGATATCTTGCAGACCCTTAAGGATTAAATTCCCGAGACTATGCCCACCGACGCCTTTGGGCTCATCATTGCCATCATCGGTACGCTCAAATCGGTGCATAAACACTTCGCGCCAGAGGGCCCCATTGCGTGCCAGGGCGACCAGTGACATTCTTAAATCTCCCAATGGGAGCTGACGACGAAACTCATCCATCAAGCGGCGGGAACTACCACCACTGTCTGACATTGTGACAATAGCGCTAATAGTGAAAGGGTATTTTTTTAAGTGCGAGAGGACGGAGAAGGTTCCAGAGCCCCCTCCAATTGTGACGACTCGCCGTCCCGCGAAGTGGTCTCCTGTGCGGTACTGTCCAGACAAGGCAGTTCTCCTGGTGGGAATACATTCCCATACACTTTTACGCAAGATGCATAGTTAAGGAATTGAAAGGTACTTGCGCATATATACAGATACAACGGTATGATTTTTTCACAAGCACAGTCTACCACGTGTAACTTTTTATATGCAAGGACCCGCTTATTTCTCTATTCCTCCGCAGAGGTCGCAGACGCGTTTGATCCCTGTTCCTCTACAGGCGGAACAAGGAATCGCGGAGGTGGTATAGCCATAAGAAATCATAAATTTCTTGCCCTGTCCGCTACAGGCGAAACAGGAAATTACCCCTGTTCCATAACAACGTTTACAGGGCGCAGCTTTTGCTTTAACCTGGTTTTCTTGACTCATAGATGCAGCCTCTGACAAGCAAAAGGTCAGACCATCGCGTTCAAAAGCGCAACAGCCTGACCTTTAGAATTCTTATCTGTTCTACAGACCGATGGTCACAGCTTTGACTTCGGTATAATTTTCCAGGACCTCATGTCCCATTTCGCGTCCCCAACCACTCTGTTTGTAGCCACCGAATGGGAGGGCTGCATCAAAGACGCTGTAGCAATTCACCCAGACGGTACCAGCTCGGAGGAGTCTGGCAAGCTTATGGGCCTTACTGACATCCCGTGTCCAGATACCGGCGGCCAGTCCAAAGGTGGTATCATTGGCGATCGCGGCGATCTCATCCAGATCATCGAAGGGCTGAGCCACGACGACCGGGCCAAAGATTTCCTCGCGCACAATTCGCATATCTGGCTTCGTATCGACAATGACGGTGGGTTCTACAAAGTAGCCTTTATCGCCGTGTCGTTGTCCTCCAGTCAGAGATTTAGCGCCTTCTGAGCGGCCAGAGTCCAGATAGCCCGTGACCCGCGCCAACTGCACATCCGAGACCAGAGGTCCCATCTGAGTTTTGGGGTCCAGACCGGAGCCTAGCTTAATCTTTTTCGCCTGGTCCGCGACTCCCTCAACAACCTGATCGAAGACGCTTTTCTGGACATAGAGGCGGGAGCCCGCGCTACAAACCTCTCCTTGATTGAAGAAGATCGCGTTCGCGGCCCCGGCGATTGCTGCTGGAACATCCATATCGTCGAGTACAATGTTAGGGGATTTGCCACCAAGCTCCAACGAAACCTTTTTCAAATTGCCGGTTGCCGCCTTCACAATCAGTTTTCCAACTTCGGTGGAACCGGTGAAGGCCACTTTGTCAACATCATCGTGAGCCGCGAGGGCCGCTCCGGCGGTCTCGCCATAGCCTGGGACGATATTGACGACGCCTGCGGGAATACCAGCCTCCATAATCAGTTCGCCGAGCCTCAAGGCCGAGAGTGGCGTCTGCTCGGCGGGCTTCAGGACGACGGTACATCCAACCGCGAGGGCCGCACCCAATTTCCAGGCCGCCATCAGTAGAGGGAAGTTCCAGGGGATAATCTGCCCAACCACGCCGATGGGCTCGCGTAGTGTATATGAGAAGTAACTGCCAGGCATAGATATGGGGATTGTATTGCCTTCTACTTTGGTGGCCCAGCCCGACATATACCGGAAGTGGTCAATGGTAAGGGGGACATCGGCGGCGCGCGCAACTGTAAAGGGTTTGCCATTGTCCAGCGATTCCATTTGCGCGAACTCGTCGCTGTGCTGCTCAATCAGGTTCGCGAGACGATAAATGGCCTGTCCACGCTCTGATGGCGTCATTTTGCGCCAGGGACCGCCTTCGAAGGCTTTACGAGCCGCTTTTACAGCTCGATCTATATCTTCTTTGTCCCCTTCGGCAACCCGCGCCATAACCTCGCCTGTGGCGGGATTATAGACGGGAAAGGTTTTTCCTGAGGCTGCCTCTACCCATTGTCCGTCAATGAGCATCTTTTTTGGCTGAGCAAGAAACTGACTGACTTCGGGAGCAATTTTGATCTCTGCATCGGAAATAGCCATACTGATACCTTTCTGCAACATGCAATTGAGACTTCACTGTCTTCCATTAGCGCTACCAGGCTGGTGGACACCATAAACCAGGAGAGGCTTACGACATAGACCAGTATCAGATTTTTTTGTCGTGCAGGAGAAATGCGTATTGGTGATTACACAATAAAGAGAAGGGTGGTCGTAACGAGTGTAACTACACGAACAATAACCTTACTATAGCTATGCAGCAAAACTCTTCTACATGCATCAGCATATTATTGATCAGTAGTAGATTCCTCGTACCTTGAGTATAAGCAGGAGAGACCTAATAGTCAAGGGAAAATAGTCAGTATCCTTGCTTGCCCCTTGACAGATAGCGATATATCGTTATAATAAAAGATATATCGAATTGTATCGTTATCGTTCGGTATGATAAAGAAAAGGAGATACAATACTATGTTTGGTCGTCGTATGCATCGCGCCTCCCGCCGCCTCTGGGAAGAGGCTGGTGGATCTTTCCCCTGGATGCGTGAAGAGGGGCCGTCGTTCGGTCCTCATGGACCGTTTGGTTCTGGTAATCCCCATGGTGAATTCGGCCCTGGCCATCATGGACCATTTGGAGGTGGAGAGCCTCGTGAGTCTTTCGGCCCTGGTCGCCGTGGTCCTCGTGGTCCCTTCGGGCCTGGTCGTTTCTTTGGTCGGGGCGATATGAAGTTTGTTCTGCTATCCCTGTTACAAGAGCGTCCCATGTATGGATATGAGATGATTAAAGCTCTGGAGGAGCGCTCCGGCGGCTTCTATGTCCCGAGTCCCGGCTCGATCTATCCTACCCTACAAATGTTGGAGGAGCGCGGTTTCGTAACTTCTCAGGGCGTTGAGGGTAAAAAGGTATACAGTATTACCGATGAGGGTCGTCAATTGTTACAGGGCCGGCAAGATGAGCGTGGTCCTGAAGAGGCTGCTGAGGAAGATGGTGTGCCTTTTGGTCCCCCCTGGATGCGTGGCCGTGGACGCGGGCGCGATCGCAGAGGGTTTCCTGAACTTCAAGCTTTTCGCGCGCAAACAGAGGAGGTTATGCGCCTCTTTGGGATTGCTGTCCGTGTGTCTTTTGATGATCCCGCTCGTTTCGCTCGCCTGCGCACTGTAATTGAGACGACCCGTTCCCAATTAAATGAGATCATTTATGAGGGATCGCCTTCCTCATCCGCCGGGCAGCAGCCTCGCGAAGCCACGCCCACTTCCGAGCCGACAAACCATAACTCTGACGCACCTGCCGGAGAATAAAAAAGGGATTTGGAGATAGTAGAATCTCTGTTATACATCTCCTGTTTGTAGCGGTCCATACCCTTACTCTATGCATGTGGGGTAAGGGAAGCTACAACCATTTCTAGGGATTTTTGCATAATTGATAGCGGTTTTTCTTGTGTAAAAGGTAAAAATAGGTTATACTGTAAAAGACGGGAATCACCTATCACTTTGTGGGCGCGGTGGTAGGAGCATGAAATCCCGTTGCTATTTTTTTGGGGAAATATACTGGCCCACTATTTGTCCTTATAGCGTCCTATACAACGTGATAGCTACAGGAAAAAGTTGGGAACGTTCCCTGGAAATACAATAGAGCGAAGGATAAATAGAATGACACAGGTAGAGCATAAACGTCGTCTTGGAGCCTCAGGCATCGAGGTTTCACCTTTGGGTGTTGGTGTCTGGAGCTGGGGAGATAAAAGTTGGGGATATGGTCAGGGGTATCAGCAGGCCGATATCAGCCAGGCTTACCTTTCCAGCCTGAATAGCGGCCTCACCTTTTTCGATACCGCTGAGATCTATGGTCGCGGTAATTCAGAGCGCTTATTGGGTGAGTGTGTACGCCAGTTTCCAGATCGCCCGATAGTAGTTGCCAGCAAGTTCGCGCCACTCCCCACGCGTTTCTCTGCTCATCAGCTTATGGATGCCCTGGATAACAGTTTGCGCCGTCTGGGCCTGGAGACAATCGACCTTTATCAAATCCACTTTCCCTACACCAGTCTGTTGCGGATTGAAGCATTGATGGATATGATGGCGTTGGCAGTGCAGTCGGGCAAGATCCGCGCCGTTGGGGTTAGTAACTACTCAGTCGCGCAAATGCATCAGGCCGCCGATCGTCTGGCTCGTTACAACATTCCGCTGGCCTCGAACCAGGTGCATTACAGCCTGGTACACCGCAAACCAGAGGCTAATGGCGTGTTAGAGGCCTGTCGCTCCATGAATGTCTCCTTGATTGCCTACAGCCCATTGGAGCAGGGCTTGCTGACCGGAAAGTTTCGGACCTCGCTCAGCCAGATCCCACCAGTAGATGGGCCTCGCAGGATTTCACTCAAGTTCAGGCAATCCGCTCGTCAGCAGCAGGAGCCTTTAATGGAGACAATGGGTCGGATCGCCAGCGCGCATAATAAGAGCATGAGTCAGGTCGCGCTGAACTGGTTAATGCAAAGGGATCAACTGGTGATCCCCATTCCAGGAGCGAAAAACGAGCGGCAGGCCAATGAAAATGCCGGTGCGCTCGGCTGGGAACTCTCGCGAGAAGAGTTTGAGCAGATTGATCTGGCTTCGCAGCCATGGAGGCGCTAGGGATCTTTTAGGAAATGGGAATGGTGGATTGAAGAGCTACCGTCCAACGTAGAGTGAAGCGCAAGTGCCTCTGTTGGGAAATATCAAAGCCTGGGAAAGGAAGGATGCCCCTTGGGTGCGGTAGGAGCGCTTCGCGAAGCGTGCGCAAGGCAACGGGTCCAATGATGGGCTCATCCCGCCTCCGAATTTCCCAACAGAGTCGCAAGTCGCTCCCCTATGATTCTGGTTTCAAGCGGATCAGCATAATCCCTAGCCACAGGGTCCAGAGGGCAAAAAGTAAGATTGCCGGCGTCGTTAAAACCCCCTGTCCATTTTCAGGGGCGCTGGCAACCGCGACGGCGCTACCACTCCAGAGAGCCGCACAGGTCAGGGCTCCATAACCGAAGGCTACCCAAATCCCCGGCCAGAGCCGGAGCCCTCTCCGCGCAATCGCGGCTCCAAAGAGCAGCGTCCCGATGGCCAGAAACCCTCCTCCAATGGTGTTACTGAGCAGGGTGAGGGAACTGACGATCCCCTCAAAGTTACTGGGAGTAGGGCTTGAGGTAGTAATGCCCATTGAGCTTAAGGCGATATAAGCTGTGCTGGCAAGGGTTCCCAGAACGAAGATCGAGACGCCTGAGAGCCCCGCCCAGGCAGCCAGCACCGCAAAGCCTTTGCCGCGCCAGGAGTACGGTGGCAAGTCATCCTCCGCTTCAGTCTCGGAAGCGGCTACCGGCAGCTTCTCATCATCCCCATTGGCCTCGTCTTCACCCTCCTCGTCTTCATCCTCTTCATCGGCCTGGCCCTCGATAAGCTCCTGGGCGACAATCACACGAAAAAGGGTAAAGGGGAGATTAATGAGTAAAGCAAAGGCCAGAGCTAGTAGGAGTCGATAGCCTAAAAATAATCCCACATGTTGTGTAACCCACAGCAAGAAAGGGTTCCTCTGAGCTTGATGAACTCCCAGGAGCGCATCACTGTATCCCTGTGGTCCCAGTAATAACAGTTGATACAGAGGAATGATGAGCAGCAAAATCAAGGCGCTACCAACAAAGAGGCGGCCATTGCTTTGGAGGCGGGACAAAAAACTGCGTTTCATATAGTCCTTGAAAAAGAAATTTCCGACAATTACGAGAAAGAAAATTCTACCTTAGATTATAGGACCCAGTATACTTGTGGAGCAAACAAAAGGCTACCCTGATACTGGGGTAGCCTTTTGGAAAAGAAGTTTCGGGCTATTCCGCCAGTTTTTGCCAGGCGGCTTCACTTCCCGCGACGCTACTGATAATGCCAGCAATCGTCAGGCTCGCTACAGTAAATCCAGCTACCGTTGCCAACCATTGGGTGGTATTCAAAAGATCAGGTATCCAGGAGTAGAAGAGGGTATGAACCATACCAATGAGCGAGAATGCTATTCCGAAAATCGCGCTTAACCAGAGCACGACTCTGGGGATGATGCGATGGTTGCGCAATTGCTCTTGCCCTCTGGTAAGGAAGTATATAAGATCCAGGAACAGGAAAAGCATCGCGACCCCCCAGACCAGACAGGCAATAGCCTGACAGATGTTGAACATAATTCGCGCCAGATCGGCAGTACCAAAATTAAGTAAGGGAGGAACGATAAAGAATGTAATGATCGCGAAGGCCATGGAGCCCAAGGTCTGATAGATAATCGCGTTGGCCGGGACGCGATTTTTGTTGAGCAGTCCAATCCTCTTTGGGAGAATTTGATCGACCCCGCTGATTAACAGTAGACGTGCGAAGGTGTAGTTGCAGACGACCGGGACCATCAAGCTGAAGCAGAGTATACAAACTGTCGCGATCTCGTTAGCAATTGTGCCTAATCCTTTATCGATGGATGTGATGAAGAACTTTGTGGGATTTTGGATCGCATCCGGCCCGGCCAGAACCAGACTTGAGAAAGTTACGATAAGATATCCAAGAAAGATAACCAGACTGCCCCAGCGCAGATGATTGGTAATTGAGCGCCTCTCGGTGATCTCTCCCCCCATACTCATAGGCATGATCACACCCAGCAGAGCAAAGAGGATCAGGCCAAAGTATGGGAAGTTCGTCTGGGTCGGTTGCCAGTCCTGTAGAGATTTAAAGCTGCTGGCTGCGATATGTCCTTGAAGAAGCCAGACCATCGCGGAGATCCCCAGCAGGGCGATCGCTACAAAAAGCAGGCAGATAGCAACGTTCACAATATTTTGCACCATCCGGAAGCGTTGTAAGGCCAGAATTCCCGAGAATAGAATAATACCTATCATGGTCAAACCCTGTTGCCATGGAAGGGCGAGCCAGCCTGGGTGCAACGTTTCAATAAAGGCTATGGTCGTTGAGGTTGAGCCGAGGATCAGCGGAATGCAGGGGAACCAGGTGCAGAAGATCGCGAAGAAGCTCCAGAACCCTCCAAACGCCCTATTGGTCCAATGATAGAGCCCTCCCTCCGCTGGATACATGCTGCCCATCTGGGCTACTGCGATGATGCCCGGCAGAAAAAATGCTACTCCCGCGATCAGCCAGTAAATAAGTGAGACCGCCCCTGAAGAGGCTGCTGCTGTGGCATTCGCGACGAGAAAGACTATCGCTACATAAATAGCTGTCATGTCAAAGGTCCCGAGGATTGCGGGCATCGCTTTGACGATATAGTCCTCTGAGCGACGCTGGCTCGGAGTTGAAGATGAGGCGCTACCAACGCTATCAGATGACGCTTTTTGTGTTACCATATGTGTCCTCTTTGTTGCTCCCTACTGAGCCAGAGAAGCCGAAAATTGAGACTGTCGATGCTTTTCTCGCTTTTATGACATGTATTTTAATCGTCTGGTTGATACGAATGCATTATAAGTATTGAACCTACATATAAATACCACATTATAGTCTATCGTAAAGAGTGTGTTTTGTTGAGTACCCTCGCGCTTTGTAGGATAATTGACCTATAATGGGGAAGGACGACGATCCCTTTTTCTTCCTGTTGTTTCGTATTATGGAGGTTTCATTGCTATGCCTCGCGATCTTCCTCTCGCTAACGGTCAGCTTTTACTTAACTTTGATCACAATTACAACCTTCGTGATATCTACTGGCCTCATGTGGGTCAGGAACTGCATACTGGCGGTGACATCTCGCATACCGGTGTCTGGGTAGATGGGCAGTTTGCCTGGTTGGACGCTCCTGAATGGCAGCGGGAACTCCTCTATGAGCCTGATACACTGGTTTCGATGGTAACACTCTCTCATCCTCAACTACAGCTTCAGCTACAATTTCAGGATGCGGTCGATTTCAATCGTTGTGTGTTCCTGAGACATGTAACGGTAACAAATCAGGGCTCACAGGCCCGGAATGTCCGGCTGTTTTTTAACTATGACTGGCATATCTGGTCAAACGTTGAGGGCAATACCGTTTTCTATTATCCGCCCCGACGAGCATTGATTGCCTACAAGCAGCGGGCATATTTTTTGATGAATGGTCTGGTTGGCAAGAGCGGTCCTGGATCTCAGGCGGGGATTGATAGCTGGTCGACTGGTGTGAAGGAGTTTCATGGAGCTGAAGGGACCTGGCGCGATGCCGAGGATGGCGAGCTGAGCCGTAACCCGATTGCTCAGGGGTCTGTGGATGGGACACTGGCTCTGCATCTGCCGACGCTAGCCCCGAACGCCCAGGGAACAGCCGTTCACTGGCTGGCGGTAGGGGCAGATCTACCCGAGGTTGAGGCGCTGGAGGATCTTCTGCTGGAGCGTGGCCCGGAGGCTTTTATCGAGCGTACGCGCAACTACTGGTATCGCTGGGTAAATAATCAAGAGCAGAGTTTCGCGGACCTATCGCCGGCACTGGTGGATCTTTATAAGCGTAGTTTACTGGTTTTGCGTACTCAGATCGACAACGGCGGCGCGATAATCGCGGCCAATGACGCGGATGTGGAA
>CAXTTV010000055.1:0-26316 GCA_964247295.1 uncultured Ktedonobacteraceae bacterium
TGCAGTTACTCTGTAAGGCTTTATGCTAGTAAGACGGGACTACCAAAAAGCCCTGTCTGCTGATGCGTACACGAATCTCGCAGATGGAGTATACATTCACAACAAAAAAAGGTCTGATTAATAAGGGTGGTCCAAAGTCAACCTCTTATGCTACGCTTGATTTCATAGTTCCTTATCATCCTGAGAAAAAGACCTTTACCATCAACCAGACCACGACTTCAGAGGGAGCCGAAATGACGGTCCAGACAATTACAGCTTCCCGAAGCGAAGCCATGGTCACAGTTTCCTATACTCCTTTCGATAGCAATACATCCATAGTGCTAGCGTTGAAAACCGATGACTACACCTGTCCTGGAAATGACACCACCATGTCTCCTACCCATGACCATGTAACAGTGAAGATTGCCTGCCCAATGCTGGCTTCGTCGTTATGGAAGGTCCACGGAAAAACAAATTTTCAAGGGCCAGCTAGCGACTCCCCTCCCCCTTCCGCGAAATACAAATGGAACCTTACAATTAAAACTGCCTGATAACAAATAATCAATGTCTTATCGGTCGGATCAGCTTCTGTTATCTGCCACCCCTCACGATTTTCGCCTCTTTTGATATGGCCTCAGCCCTCTCTCAGAGCGGATTCAAGGGGCCTCTACCCTTATTTGACACTCTTCCCTGCCTGTGCTACCATACGAAAAGAGGAAGTGTACAAAAGACACTAGCTACAATCGACTACATTCATAATTCACAGAATGAAGGGTTCCCATCCATGGGCATTCTCCCCATCTTTATACTCGTGACGCTGGCTGTTCTTTTTGGTCTTCTGGTGATGGCTGTGACTCCCCTTCTAGGCTGGGTCCAGAATAAACCGACGCCTGAAAAGCTGTCTCCGTACGAATGCGGCCTCCAAGAGGTTGAGGCTCCGAAGCAGCGGTTTCCTATTAAGTACCTGCTGACCGGTATGCTTTTTATTGCTTTTGATATTGAGATCGTTTCTTTTTATCCCCTGGCCGTTCTACTTCACCAGCTTAAGGTTTTCGCTCTTATTGAGATGCTTCTCTTCCTGGTTGTCCTGGCGGTCGGCTATATTTATGTCTGGCGGAAGGGGGCCTTTACATGGGAATAACAAATCCCTGGGAGCCAGTGCAAACCTACTCAAATACCCAGACGAGCCGCCAACTCCCTATGCAGGAGAAGGATGGCTCCTTTGGCGTTCTGACAACGACGGTGAATAAAGTGCTGGGCTGGGGTCGCAGTTCTTCGCTCTGGCCGGTGACCTTCGGTCTGGCCTGCTGCGCGATTGAGATGATGGCGGCCAGTTCCAGCCGCTTCGATATCGCCCGCTTTGGATCTGAGGTCTTTCGCGCTTCACCGCGTCAGGCCGATCTGATGATTGTGGCTGGTCGCTGCTCGGTGAAAATGGCACCGATCCTTCGCCAGATCTATGATCAGATGCCGGAACCCAAATGGGTGATCTCGATGGGAGCCTGCGCTTCCTGCGGTGGGGTCTTTAACAATTATGCGATTGTTCAGGGTGTGGATAAGATTGTGCCGGTGGATGTGTTTGTTCCTGGCTGCCCACCTACTCCTGATATGTTGCTATTTGGCTTAAATGAGCTTCAACGCAAGATCCGCGAGGGGATTCCTAATCCGCCCGATCCATTAAAGGCCAGCGAAATGAAGCTGACGGGACCTCGACCTGAGGATCTATAAGGATTTTTTTATGAACACGAGCAAAGCTACTCTCAGCGCGGTTGAGATGGTACAGGCCAGATTCCCCGAAGCGGTTCTCAATTCGGTTAACTACCGCGATGAGCAGACGCTTGTGCTGGCACCCGAACATCTGGTTGCGGTCTGTATCTATCTGCGCGATGAACATGAATTCAATTTTCTATCGACGGTTACCGCTGTAGATTGGCAGGATCGGCTTCCGCGCTTCGATGTTGTCTACCATCTGCTTTCAATCTCTCGTCAGAGCGAACTCCGCCTTAAGGTGCGCGTTGGTGTACGCGGCGAGGAGATGCCCTCTGTTCCTACGGTCACTGGGATCTGGCCTGCGGCCAACTGGTACGAGCGCGAGGTCTTTGATCTTTTCGGCCTCTCCTTTGCTGGACATCCTGACCCGCGCCGCATTATGATGCCCCTTGAATGGACCACCCATCCCCTGCGCAAAGATTATCCTCTCTCGGGCTTCGATCTACCGGAGCCGCATTGGGGCGGGCAGGTTCCCTACGATGTTGATCCTGTCGTCGGATCTCAGACGCTCCGCTCCGCTGATGGCCGTGTCCTGAATGAGAGCCGCAGCAAGATTACCAGTCATCAGGAACCAGGTACCAGGAAGTAGAGGCGATATGCAGCAACAAGAAATTGAAAAAACCTATTCGGTCGAGCAAAGCCAGGCAATCGACGAGAATACTCGCGCTGATACGATGACGATCAACATGGGGCCCCAACACCCCAGCACGCATGGGGTGCTCCGATTGATCCTGACGATCGAGGGCGAGACGGTTGTGAAGGCAATTCCGGATATCGGTTTCCTGCACACTGGCATCGAGAAGACCGCCGAGTCGAAAACCTATCATCAGGCTCTGGTCCTGACGGATCGCATGGATTATCTTTCCCCACTCAATAATAATCTCGCCTACTCGCTGGCAGTGGAGAAGCTGCTGGGGATTGAGGACGAGGTGAATGATAAGATTAAATATACCCGTGTGATTCTGGCGGAACTGCAACGGATCGCCAGCCATCTGGTCTGGCTCGGTAGTTCGGCTCTGGATCTGGGCGCGCAAAGTATGTTCCTGTACTGTATGCGCGAGCGCGAGATGATTCTGGATATCTGCGAGCTGATCTCAGGTGTCCGCATGATGACTAGCTATATCTGCCCCGGTGGCCTTCAGGCGGAACTGCCTCCTGGCTTTGAAAAGCAGGTTCGCGCCTTTACCAACATTTTTATTGATCGCCTTCAGGAGTACCACGATCTCCTGACAAATAATCAGCTCTGGATCGACCGAACCCGGAATGTATGCGTCCTGACAAAAGAGGATGCAGTCGCTTACGGGACGAGCGGTGCGGTCCTGCGTGGTAGCGGGATTGTCTGGGATATTCGCAAGGTGTTCCCCTACAGTGGCTATGAGCGCTTCGATTTTGATATCCCGGTCGGTTCCACTGGCGATGTGTTTGATCGCTATATGGTCCGCATGCTGGAGATGGAGCAGAGCATTAAGATTATCAATCAGGCTCTGGATGGTCTGCCAACCGGCCCGTATCGGGTCTTGAATCCCAAAGTCAGTCCACCACCCAAGTGGCAGATCGCTGGCAGCATGGAAGCCTTGATCCATCACTTTAAGCTTTATACAGAGGGTTATCGACCTCCCAAAGGCGAGGTGTACGTCCGAACCGAGTCCCCTAAAGGCGAGCTGGGCTTCTATATTGTCAGTGATGGCAGCGCGCACCCCTATCGTATGCACGTTCGAGGGGCCTCGTTCGCGAATCTTCAGGCTTTGCCCCGCATGCTTGAGGGGAGCCAGTTGGCCGACGTGGTCGCCGCGATAGGGAGCATTGATATTGTGCTTGGAGAGGTGGATAGATGATCTCTGAGAAAGCAAAACAGCGGATGCGCGATCTGGCGGGCCGCTATCCTTTAAAGCGATCAGCCTTGTTGCCGGCACTACACATCGTACAGGAAGAAGAGGGTTACATCACATCTGTGGGACTGGAGGCGGTCGCGGCGGTTATCGGTGTGACGGTGGATGACGTTGAGAGCGTGGCCTCTTTCTATACGATGTACTCCCAGCAACCTCGTGGTAAAAAGGTTATTAAGGTTTGCAATAGCATCTCCTGCTATTTGCGCAACTGCGACGCTCTGATCCACCATATGGAGGATCATCTAGGGATTAAGGCCGGTGAGACGACTCCCGATGGGAGCTTTACGTTGCTAACGGTCGAGTGTCTGGCCTCCTGCGGGACCGCTCCTGTCCTTCAGGTAAATGATGAGTTTGTGGAGAATGTGAGCTTTGAAAAGGCTGATCAGATAATCGAGGATCTGAGCCGCGAATTGAGGACCCAACCGTCTTCAACCGAGGTTTCACGCTAGCTCTCCTGAGGAATGTGTTATGCCAGAATTGATTGTAACGAAAAATCTGGATGTTCCGGGCCTGAATACGCTGAATGTCTACCGCCAGTACGGTGGCTACGAGGCAATGGCAAAGGCCCTTAAGGAATATCAGCCCGACCAGATTTTAGATCTGGTGAAGCAGTCCGGCCTCCGGGGTCGCGGCGGCGCGGGTTTCCCAACTGGGATGAAGTGGAGCTTTCTTGCGAAAAATGATAGCCCACGCTACCTTTGCTGCAACTGCGATGAGAGCGAGCCCGGCACCTTTAAAGACCGAATGCTGATGGAGCGGAACCCTCACCAATTGGTGGAGGGCGTGATCATTACCAGCTTCGCCTGCAATATCCATACGGCGTTTATTTATGTGCGTGGCGAACTGGCGCTTGCCGCCCGTCAGGTTACAAAAGCTGTCGAGGAGGCTTATGCCGCTGGCCTGTTGGGAATGAATATTCTGGGCAGTGGCTACGATTTAGATATCATTGTGCATCGTGGGGCTGGAGCTTACATCTGCGGTGAAGAAAGCGCCCTGATGGAATCCCTGGAAGGCAAACGTGGCTATCCCCGACTCAAACCTCCTTTCCCTGCAGTGGTTGGGCTTTACGGGGGCCCGACGGTCATCAATAATTGCGAGACGCTCTCTACAATCCCCGCGATTATAAAGAACGGCGCGGAATGGTACGCCTCTTTTGGGGCTGAGAAAAGTAAGGGAACTCGTGTCTACTGTCTGAGCGGCCATGTGAAACGTCCCGGCAATTATGAGCTGTCACTGGGAACACCGCTGAGCACATTGATCTACGATGAGCAGTACGGTGGTGGCATCCTCAACGACCACGGTCTCAAGGCGATTATTCCCGGTGGGTCCTCTACATTTATTCTTGGGGCCGATAAGGTGGAGACCCCGATGGACTTTGAGTCGATCGCGGCGGCTGGCTCAATGCTGGGCTCCGGTGGGGTAATTGTGATCGATGATCAGACCTGCATCGTGGGCGCGGTCCTCCGCATGACGGAGTTCTACCGCGATGAGTCCTGCGGGAAATGCACCCCATGCCGCGAGGGGACCTACTGGCTGGTTGAGCTGCTGGAGCGCCTGGAGCATGGGCATGGCAAAATCAGTGATATCGATCTGTTGCGCGACATCTGCGATAACATCAGTGGAAAATCTTTCTGTCCGTTGGGAGATGCCGCGACAAGCTCAATCACCAGTTCGATCCGTCTGTTCCGCGAAGAATTTGAGTACCACATTCATCACGGCCATTGTCAGGTGGGACCTGGTTCTCACAAAAACGAGCAGGTACCCCTGGTCGCCGCCCACTAGCTTTGGACACAGCGGGGATGCAAGCGGCGGCACGCCCCTTCCCTGAGGTTCGGGGCTGCGCCCCCGCTCTCTCTTCCCTCCACCGCTTGACTGTACGGTTGCAACGGCGAGCGGGGATGCAAGTGGCGGCACGCCCCTTCACTGGGGTTCGGGGCGGAGCCCCGCTCTCTCTTCCCTCCACCGCTTATGAGACATAGGAAAAGCGGGGATGCAAGGGGCGGTAGCCCCTTGACTGGGGTTCGGGGCTGCGCCCCGCTCTCTCTTCCCTCCACCGCTGGCGGTGGTAGTAAAAAGTAAAATGGTAAAAAACATGTCAGAAGAAAAAAAAGACAATTTAGTACACCTGACAATTGATGACATCCCAGTCGAGGTCCCACCCGGAACCCTCGTCTGGAAGGCCGCCCAAGTAGCTGGCATCGAGGTACCTATCTACTGCTACCATCCCAAGATGCCACCACTTGGAGCATGCCGGATGTGCTTTGTCGAGATTGAGAAGATGCCCAAACCACCTCAGACGGCCTGTACAACGCCGGTCAGCGAGGGGATGATTGTGCATACCCAGACCGAGAAGGTTCTGAAGGCCCGCCGGGGGACCCTGGAGTTCCTGCTGATCAATCACCCGTTGGACTGCCCCATCTGCGATAAGGGGGGCGAGTGCGATCTTCAAGACTTTACTCTCCGCCATGGACCCGGCGGGACGCGCTTCGATGTGGATAAGCGCCACTATCCCAAACCAATTCCGATGAGCGAAGAGGTCCTGCTGGATCGCGAGCGCTGCATTCTCTGCCAGCGCTGCACCCGCTTTAGCTCTGAGATCTCGATGGATAACGGGCTGGTGATGGTTCAGCGCGGCTTCCGCATGGAGGTCGGAACGGCTCCCGATCATGCATTCGATTCGGTCTTCTCCGGCAATACTGTTGAAATCTGCCCGGTTGGCGCGCTTACTTCTTCAAAGTATCGCTTTAAGGGTCGCCCCTGGGAGCTGAAGCGCACTGGTAGTGTCTGCAATAACTGTAGCGTGGGCTGCAATACTCGCATTGATGTGCGCATCGACAAAATTATGCGGCTGGCCTCGCGTACAAACGATGATATCGACGATGGCTGGCTTTGCAATCGGGGACGCTGGGGCTTTGATTTTGTGAATGATCCCGAGCGCATTCGCACTCCTTATATTAAGCGCAACGGAAGCCTTGAGCAGGCGACCTGGGATGAGGCGCTGCGTCTGGTGGCCTCGCGCTTCCAGGAGATCGCCAAACGCGATGGCGCAAAGGCCATCGGCGGGATCGGCTCGACACGCACTACGAATGAAGAGGCCTATCTTTTCCAGAAGCTCCTACGCGATGTCCTGAAAACCCCAAATGTGGATCACCATCATGGCGCTTTCCCCAGCCCTCGCGATAGCCTGACTGGCAAGCCCTGGATGATGACCAACAGTATCGCGGATCTGGAGAAGGCTTCACATATTCTACTGATCGCGGCTGATCCTTACCAGCGCCAACCGATCCTGGATCTGCGGATCAAGAAGGCGATGAAGCAGGGCGTGAAGATCCTGATTATCAATGAGTCGGAGACGCTGCTGGATCGCCTGGCGACCCAGAAAATAGCGCTCCCCGCCGGAACGACGGGAATGGCGGTCCGCCTGCTGCTGGACGCAGTCGTGCGCTCTGAGGGCCTGCGGGCACCCAATGCGGAGATTCGTAACCGGATAATGAATGCCGCCAGCCGACTCCCCCAATTGGAGGCGGTACTGGGAGCCGAGGTTTCGGCACAGATCCGAACGCTGGCTATCGGGTTGGTGGAAGCGAACGCGGCGGTAATTCTTTACGATGAGATGGCGACTCTGGCCCCCGGTTGCGAGGAGCTGGCAAGCCAGATCCAGGCGGTGGCCCTGGTGACGGATAACCTGAATCGTCCTGGAGCGGGCGCGGGTCCGCTTTTCGAGGATGCCAATTCGCTGGGCGCGCGCGATATGGGCCTGCTCCCCGATAGCCTTCCAGGCTACAGTCCAGTCTCCGAGCCTGGACTGGCCTACGATCAGATCCTATCCGATCCCTCGGTCAAGGCGCTCTACGTGATGGGTGCGAACCCCGTTCGCCATACTACCGCCGATCTCTCGCAAAAGGAGTTCCTGGTGGTTCAGGATATTCGGCTGACGGAGACCGCTCATCTTGCGGATGTGGTGCTGCCGGCGGTCACCTTCGCAGAGAAGGATGGCTCGATGACCAATGTGGACCACCATGTACAGCAAATTGTGCATGCGATGCGCCCGTTGCTACCGGCGAAGGCCGACTGGGAGATCCTCACCCTGCTGGCGAAGGCGTTGGGCGCGAACTGGAACTACACCCGTCCACAACAGATCTTTTCGGAGATCGCCGAAGGGAATCCTTTCTACAGTGGTCTGATCTGGGAGGATCTGGGCAAGCAGGGCCTGCGCACCCAGGAGCAGGAGGTAGCCCGTGCTTGATTTTCTAAATAACATTATCGTTGCGTCAATCATTAAAAGCGCAATCATCATTGTGGTCTTGATGACGATCTTCGCCTTTTTGACTGTGGTTGAGCGCAAGGTGCTTGGTCGCATCCAACGCCGCTATGGCCCGAATCGTCTGGGACCGGGAGGAATACTGCAACCACTGGCGGACGGGATGAAGATGATGTTCAAAGAGCAGATTATTCCGACAAATGCCAGCCGCTTTATCTATGTGCTGGCTCCGGTGATCTCGGTGGTAGTGGCCTTAAGCGCCTTCGCGGTGATCCCATTCGGGAATGTGGAGCGCAATCCTGGCCCCTGGTCCCCGATGATCGGTGATATCAATGTCGGTCTGCTCTGGGTGCTGGCGATCTCTTCGCTGGCGGTGTATGGAATTGTGCTCGGGGGCTGGTCCTCGGGCAATAACTATTCGCTACTGGGAGCGCTTCGCAGCGCGGCCCAGATGGTCTCCTATGAGACCAGCCAGGGTCTGGCCCTGAGCGGTGTGCTGATGTGGGCCGGAACCCTGAGTCTGACAGGGATTGTGCGCAGTCAGTCGATCTGGTTTGTGCTGGTGCAGCCGCTGGGCTTTATTATCTATGTAATCGCGGGAATCGCCGAGGTGAACCGCGCCCCCTTCGATCTCCCGGAGGCGGAGCAGGAGCTGACCGCTGGCTATCTGACCGAGTATAGCGGTCTGCGCTGGTCACTCTATCAGATGGCTGAGTACATTAACATGATTACGGTCAGCTCGGTCGCGACCACAATGTATCTTGGTGGCTGGAGCCTTTTCGGGCTGGAGCGCTATCCTTTTGTGGGGCTACTGGCCTTTGTGCTCAAAGTCGCGCTTTTTCTGTTTGTATTTATCTGGCTACGGGCAACCCTCCCCCGCATCCGTTATGATCAGTTGATGCGCTTTGGCTGGCTGGTCCTGCTCCCACTAACGGTCCTGAATATTGTGGTTACCGCGACGGTGGTGGCCTTTGGCCTGCCCTGGTGGATTAACGGACTGGCCGGTGTGATTGTAATTCTGGCTCTGCTCTTCTACACGCGCGGAAAGACGACGCGCCTGCTCGATGTTTCGCCGGAAACCTCGTTGAAAACAGCAAGATCGGTACTGGTTCCCTCTTCTGTTCGGCTGGCAAAGTTGGAGAAGATGGAGCAGCCCGTCACCGAGGTTGAAGCGGTCCCGGCTGGCGAGGCTACGGCCTCGGGAGCCTGATCATCTGACAAATATCGTCTGTGGGCGTGAGATCCTGCTTTCTATGGATCTTGCGTCCACAGGCTTGCGTTTTAAGCACGAGGAGTTTTCGGTATGTCATTCGACATTATTAAAGGTATGGCGACCACCTTCAAGGAGATGCTTGAGAAGCCAACAACGGTCCAGTATCCCGAGCAGGAACGCGAGCTTCCAGCCCGTTTCCGGGGCCGCCACGTTCTGCATCGCTATGAGAATAATCTGGAGCGGTGCGTGGGTTGCTTTCTCTGTGCCGGGGCCTGTCCCGCTAACGCCATCTACATTGAGGCCGACGAGAACACGGAGGAGGAGCGGGTCTCGCCGGGAGAGCGCTACGCGAAGGTCTTTGATGTGAATATGCTCCGCTGCATTTTCTGTGGCTACTGCGAAGCGGCCTGCCCCACTGGAGCAATCACGTTAGAGAAAACCTACAAGCTGGCGGCCCTCAATCCCGAGGATTTTATCTATCACAAGGAGCAGTTGCTTGAACCTCAAGGCCAGGCCACCGTGGGATCGGCGGCGGTCTGGTTTGAACAGGCTCCCGAGGATGCTCAGCAGCCGGTTCCTTCGCGTTCAGGAATTTTCGATGGCTCTCAGGCCAGCGCGACGGCGGTTGGCCAGGGAGATCTGAAAGCGGAGCGCGATGTTCTACTCACCAATGAGGAGCAAGATCAGGATCGCCGCCCGATCCAGCGTGAGAAGGAAGGGCGTTAACGATGATTGCTGAACAGATCGGTTTCTTTGTGCTGGCAATAGCATCGATCGCCTCAGGGCTGGGCGTGATCCTGCTAAAGAACGCGGTTCATAGCGCCCTTAGCCTGATCCTGACGATGCTGTTTCTGGCCCTGTTCTATCTGCAACTGGAAGCCATGTTTATCGCGATCGTGCAGATCCTGATCTACGCCGGGGCGATCATGGTGCTGTTCCTATTTGTGGTTACGATGCTCAATTCGGAGACAGGTGAGGAACAACTACACCGCTATCTTCCCTGGCAACGGGGGATCGCCGCGACGCTGGGTTTTATCCTGGTTGGGGCGCTCAGCTATCTGCTGATTACCCGGACAACAATAGATACGGCGGCACGGGCGACGGAACCAGAAAGCCTGAGTCTGGCGATCAACCACTACGGCGGCAATATTGAGGGCTTCGGGATGGCGCTGTTCCACGGCTTTGCCTTCCCATTTGAAGTCACAAGCCTGGTAATTATTGTGGCGATTCTGGGCGCGATGGTGCTGGGTCGCAAATCCTGATCGAGATCTCTAACACGGAAAGGATACAAGCGTTATGCAACTCTCTGGGTATCTGGCGGTCAGCGCGATCCTCTTCTCGATCGGCGTTGTGGGGGTGCTGATCCGGCGAAATCCGCTGATTATCTTTATGTCAATTGAATTGATGCTTAATGCCGTCAATCTTTCTTTTGTGGCTCTCTCACACTTCCTGGACTCAGCGGACGGCCAGATGTTTGTATTTCTGGTGCTGACCGTCGCAGCCGCTGAAGTGGTGGTGGGTCTCGCTATCATCGTCTCCATCTTCCGGACACGCCGCAATATCGATGTGGACGAGATGAACGCGCTACGAGGCTAAACAGAATTATGAATACGACTCTTGTTCCTGTACTGCTCTTCCCCCTGATAGGATTTCTGATCCTGGGGCTGGTCGGTAGATTTCTGCCCCGCGCGGCGGTGCTGGCGATCGCCTGGGGAGCCTGTGGGCTGGCGTTCGTCTTTGCAGTGGTGGCCTTTTTTACGGTTCAGGGTCAGCCAGAGAATGCACGCGCCATCGATCAGGTACTCTACCCCTGGGTGGTCTCCGGCAATTTTCAGCTCGCCTTCGGTCTTTTCCTTGATCCTCTTTCGGCGACGATGCTTCTGGTGGTGACAGGGGTGGGCCTGCTGATCCATATCTACTCGGCGGGCTATATGGCGGAAGATACCGGATTCTGGCGCTTCTTTGCCTATCTGAACTTTTTTATTTTCTCAATGGTCTTGCTGGTGGCCGCCGATACCTTTCTGTTCCTGCTGGTTGGCTGGGGATTGGTCGGTCTGGCCTCGTTCCTGCTGATCGGCTTCTGGTACGAGAAGCCTTCGGCGATCGCGGCGGCGAAAAAAGCCTTTGTGATCAATATTATTGGCGATTTCGGCCTGATGCTGGCGATCTTCCTGATCTTTGGTCGTTATGGCGCGTTGAACTATGTGACCAACTCGACCGGAGTGGGTGTGCTGGCCTCCTCGCACGCGAACGCGCTCAATACCTCGGTCTCGACGGCGATCGCCCTGTTACTGTTTCTGGCCTGCGCCGCGAAATCGGCCCAGTTGCCGCTTTATATGTGGCTACCAGACGCCATGGAGGGCCCAACCCCGGTTAGCGCGCTGATCCATGCCGCGACGATGGTGACTGCCGGTGTGTATCTGGTGGCCCGCGCCAATCCTCTGTTTGAGCTGGCTCCTACGGCCCTGACAGTTGTGGCCTGCATCGGTGGGGCGACGGCGATTTTCGCGGCCTCGATCGCGCTTTTCCAACTGGATATCAAGCGGGTGCTGGCCTATTCGACGATCAGCCAGCTTGGGTATATGTTTATGAGCGAGGGCGCGCACAACTATACTGGTGGGATCTTCCATGTGGTGACGCACGCTTTCTTTAAGGCCCTGCTATTCCTGGGTGCGGGCTCGGTGATCCATGCGCTGGCCGGCGAGCAGGATATGCGCAAGATGGGCGGCCTCCGTCAGAAGCTGCCAATCACCTTCGCGACGTTTGTGATCGCGGCCCTGGCGATCAGCGGTATTCCCCCGCTGGCTGGCTTCTGGAGTAAAGACGAGATCCTGAGCTCACTGCTGGCCTATGGACAGAGCGGTCACGCGCTCTACTATGTGCTCTGGATTATCGGTGTGCTCACGGCTGGCATGACGGCCTTCTATATGTTCCGACTGGTCTTTGGGATCTTCTTTGGAGAATACCATGGCGGCACGGTTACTCATGCGGGGAGCGAGACGGATGACGAGCATGGGGCCTCCCATGAGGAGCATATGCATGAGTCCCCACCAGTAATGTGGATTCCGCTGGCGATTCTGGCTCTGCTTTCGATTGTGGGTGGTTTTATTGGCACGATTGGCTCCTGGCATCCCCTGGAGAGCTTTTTGAGTCCGGTCTTTGCCGGGGCAACCACCTTTGAAATCTCAACGACAACGACATTGATCTCATCCGGGCTTTCGGTGCTCGCGGGCCTTGTGGGCATCTTTTTCGCGTGGCGACTCTATGGGCGTGGCTTTAGCTATAAAGAGACCCGCAGCCCGATCTATCGCCTGGTACTCAACAAGTATTATGTAGACGAGATCCTGGAGCATGTGCTGATTAATCCGGTGCTGGCGCTGATGCGCGGCGCGAACCGGGCCGTTGAGGGCGAGGCCCTGGATGGTGGAAGTCGTGGCGTGGCCTGGATCTTCCGAGGGACGAGCAATACACTGCGCGTGCTTCAAACCGGCTTTATGCGCAACTACGCGCTCGGCATTCTGATGGGCGTACTCTTGATTGTTCTTTACTTCGCAGTGAGGGCGTAACGATGTTTCCGATGCTGACTACGCTGATCGCGCTGCCGCTGATCGGAGCGATCGCCCTGCTGTTCTTCCAGAAAGAGCAGTTAGCGGCGATCCGCTGGACGGCGGTGCTGGTCGCGGCTCTAGATTTTATTCTGGCGATCGGGCTGGCAATCTCTTACGCTGGCTCGCATGTCTCGGCGGGATCGCTGGCCTTTAATGGCGCTCCCAATGGGACGTTTCTGTTCGCGGAACAGCTTAACTGGATACCAGGAATCGGGATTAGCTATAGCCTGGGGATCGATGGGATCAGCCTGCTCCTGGTCTTTCTAACTACGCTGTTGACATTGATCTGTATCGGCGCGTCCTTTGGGATCGACAACAAGGCCAAAAACTATATGGCCTTTATGCTGGTCCTGGAGTCCGGGATGCTGGGCGTCTTTCTGGCAACCAATCTGTTCCTGTTCTATATTTTCTGGGAGCTGATGCTGATCCCAGCCTACTTCCTAGTTGGAGCCTGGGGCGGCCCCCGCCGCATCTACGCCGCCCTGAAGTTTGTGATCTTTACCTCGGTCGGTAGCTTCCTGATGCTGGCCGGGATTATCGCGCTAGGCTATTATCATCAGCAGGCGGGCGGCGGCTTCTCGCTCGATCTGGCGACACTGCTAAATACCCGATTGGATGGAAACACCCAGACCTGGATCTTCCTGGCGTTCGCGGCGGCCTTCGCGGTCAAAGTACCTCTGGTCCCCTTCCATAGCTGGCTGCCCAATGCCTATAGCGAGGCTCCAGCGCCGGTCACCGCTCTGCTGGCCGGCGCGATGTCCAAAACTGGAGCTTATGGGTTCCTGCGCTTCTGCATTCAGTTATTCCCGCAGGCGGCCCACCAGTTCGCGCCTCTCATGAGCACACTCGCGGTGGTTGGGATCATCTATTGTGCCTTCCTGGCTCTGATTCAAACAGATCTTAAACGCCTGCTTGGATATTCCAGCATCAGCCATCTTGGTGTGGTCATGCTGGGAATGTTCGCGATGAATACTCAGGGCGTCGAGGGCTCGGTCCTCCAGATGGTCAATCATGGGATCACCACGGCAGCCCTGTTCCTGATCGTTGGCTTGATTGAGATGCGGTTGGGAACTCGCCGCTTGAGCGCGATGGGCGGACTGGCCTTCCGACTGCCGATGCTGGCAACAATTATGTTTATCGCGGCGCTCTCATCGCTGGGTCTGCCGGGATTGAACAGCTTCTCGGGCGAGTTCCTGGCCCTGTTGGGAGCCTTTCAGCATAACGCCCTCTTTGGAGCCCTGGGTACGCTTGTGGTGATCCCGGCGGCCTGGTATATGATCCGCTTCTTTCAAGGGGTTATGGAGGGCGCACGCACCAATGATAGCGAGATCATCACCCGTGATAAGCAAGGATTGCTGCGCGACATCCGTCTGGGAGAGCTGGTCCCGCTGATCCCTCTGCTGGGTTTGATCTTTTATCTTGGAGTTCAACCGGCTCCGCTGACCTTCTTAATGGAGCCTTCGGTCGTCACCACGCTGCAACACCTGGGCAGCGCGTTTGTGCGCTAGCAAAGGAGCGGAAAATGAGGGGCTGATTGTAGGATCGCCCCTCGGATTCTAAAGAGGTTTTTTATGACATTCACCTATTCCGTAACCGTCGGCGACTGGGTGCGGATCGCGCCCGAGCTGGTGCTGGCAGTGACGGCACTTATCATTATGCTAGCGGATCTGGCGCTACCTCAGAACGAACAGATGCGCAAAGTGCTGGCAGAGACACGAGCTACAAGTATCCCCGGCACCTATCTGGTCCTGCCGCTCATCGGCCTGCTCGGCACCATCGGCGCAATCATCGCCACCATCTTGCTATTTATCTCCGGAGATTATCAAAGCGCCTTTAACCACATGCTCGGCGCGGATCGCTGGACCCTGCTGGCCGATCTGATCCTCTTGACTGCCACGGGCGTGACCCTGCTGCTCTCGCCGGCCTATCTACGCCGCCTGGAAGTTGTTCACCAGGGCGAATACTACGCCTTAATCGTCCTGTCGGCCCTGGGAATGCTGCTTCTGGCAGGAGCAACCAGCTTCCTGGTCGTTTTTCTGGGGATCGAGATGCTCTCGCTGGCGCTTTACATCCTCTGTGGATATATCTCGCGTCGTCAGAGTTCGCAGGAAGCTGGAATGAAATACTTCCTGCTCAGCTCATTCGCCTCAGCTTTCCTACTGTATGGGATCGCCTTAATCTATGGAGCGACCGGCAAAACCACCTTTGTCGCGATCCAAAACTTTCTCGCCACGCACCCGACCAGCCCATTCCTGCTCCTGCTGGGACTGGGCCTGTTAATGGTCGGGTTCGCCTTCAAGGTCTCAGCGATCCCCTTCCAGGCCTGGACGCCGGATGTCTATGAGGGCGCGCCCGGACCCATCACCGCCTTTATGTCCGTCGCCACCAAGGCCGCTGCATTTATCGCCTTTGCTCGCGTCTTCGATGTCGTGTTGCAACCGGTTCAGGGGAGCTGGCTCCCGATCGCTGAGGTGCTGGCGATCGTCACCATCATCGGCGGTAACGTTCTGGCAATCGTCCAGTCCAACCTGAAACGCCTGCTGGCTTACTCCAGCGTCGCCCATGCCGGGTACCTACTATTAGGCATTATCGCCGGTGGTAGCATCGGGCTCTCCGCGATCCTCTTCTATCTCGGCACCTACACCTTTATGAACCTGGGAGCCTATGGGATCGCCTCCATGTTAGAGCAGAGCGATAATAGCGGCAACTCCCTCGCCGAAATCAAAGGCCTCTGGTATCGACGGCCAGCGCTGGCCGGCCTGCTGGCCTTCTTCCTGCTCTCGCTAGCAGGATTTCCGCCGATGGCCGGGTTCGCCGCCAAATTCTACATCTTTTATGCTGTATTGCAGAGTGGGCATCCCGAACTGCTGATCGTCGGCGTCCTCGCCAGTATCCTGGGGATCTACTACTACCTCAAAGTGATCGCCGCCATGTTTATGGATCAGGAAGAGGCCGTACCAGCGGTAGCCGTTGGGGGAAATGGAGTCGGAGTGTTGGGCGCAAGCGGCGGAGATCTCACTCCGGCAGTTGTCCCAGCCAGCGCCCTGGCAACCGTCACCCGAGAGGTCACCGCCACCATCACCCGAACGGCGGGAGCCATGGGGGAGAGAGCACAAAGGGAAACGTATCTTGTTGGTTGGACCGGCTGGCTCGCGATAGGCATCGCCGTAGTAGGAACACTCGCGATGGGAACCGTACTGCCCTTCTGGCTCATCAACCTGGCACAGGAGGCCGCGAAGCTTATCATGTAATCCAGGAAATCCAAAAGGAGGCGGGAACTTTGATGTTCCCGCCTCCTTTTTTATAAAGGTCTATTATTGAATGCTATAGCTAATCTTCGTCCAGGTCTTACCACTATCATTCGTCTGGTAAAGGACCCCGTTAGAACCATCCTTCCCACCGATAGCCCAGCCGTCGGTCGGGGAGATGAAATTCAGAGCCGTCACGTTCGAGAAGTCCACATCGGGAGTAAACTTCGTCCAGCTCTCACCGCCGGTATTGCTGAATTGCAGATCTTTACCATTCACCACCCAGGCATTATTGCTATCCACGACATTCAGCGTTTTCGCCGAAGTCACATCCCGAAGGAACTGCTTGGGGTTCCAGTTCTCGCCCTCATCCTGAGAGGTAAACAGATTGATACCTTGACCATCAGAATTTTTCTCAGCAACAGGCAACAGAACCGTATTTCCAATGATAGCCGGGGGCTCTATTGAGTAATCAGTAGCAGCCTCTCCACGAGAGATGGGCAGATTCTGCTGCTTCCAGCTTTTACCGCCATCATGAGTCACATACAGGTACGGCTGATTGTTTTGATGGCTATTGCCAGTCAGCCAGCCCGTATTAGAATCTTTAAAAGAAAAGCCGCTTTTTGAGCCATTCGCGGCAATCTGACCTTTGGTATCGGCAACCTTATTCCAGGTAGCACCGCCATCCGCCGAATGGAAAAGCTTCATCTCCTGATTACTCAGACCATTACCGGTAGTGATGCCGATCCAGCCCTCCTGAGCATTAATAAAGTTGGGGCGCATCAAGCCAATATCACCGGGAGTCTCAAGCGTAATCTTAATAGTATGCCAGCTAGATCCGCCATCGTGAGTGTACAGGAGCTGGATAGCATCATTGGAGGTAGTTTTCGAGACCACCCAGGCATTCTGGGCATTCAAGAAATCTGCGATGCCGACGCTAGAAACCTCCATTGAGAGCTTTTTCCAACCTTTGCCGCCATCGCTCGTCTTCAGGACCGCATTTTGAGTGAGAGCCCAGCCATGGGATTGATCCAGCATCCGAATATCGGTAAAAACGTCGGTCGAAGGGGTGCTTTGACTCGCTGTCGTAGTATCCGCCTTCGTTGTAGACGTGCTTGCCGTTGTAGACGTACTTGCCGTTGTGGAAGCAGCAGAAGTACTGCCACCGCCGCAAGCCGAAATCGCCATCACCATAAAGATAGCCAGGAAAAGCAGAGGGAGAGCAAAGCCCTTTTTTGAGAGAGTATTTACATAGTGTTTTGTCATAGATGGAAATCCTTCCTAAGATAATTATGTGTGATCCAGCTCCCTTATTTCACCTTCTTCAATATTCCCCCGAAACATCAATGCCCTATTGTGAACAAGATAGAAAAGCAGCAACGAAAAGGGGAGGGAAGGGAAAAAGAGAGAGGTCTATCGTTCTCACACTCATATAAATGAAGCGGCACCTTGAGAAATCTCTAAATGTAAACACATTAATTTTAATCTAATAATTATCTAATATTTTGATAGTAACACCTTTTGTAAACAAAAAATTATAAATTTCTTACCCATATTCCATTTTTTCGATGATAAATGAGAAGAAGCTACTAATTAGAAAAAAGGTATTTATCAGGCAAACAATATTCCAGAAAAGAAATTTGTAAGTATTGGATAAGACGTATACAACAAAAAATAGTGGATCTTTGTCTCATGTTTCTTTGTTTTATAAAACATTCCTTTTGGATAATTGATTCCTTTATTTACTATTTTTATGTTAACAAGGAGCTTTTTTGAGGAAAATATGTCTTGTTTATTTTAAACGAAAAGAAAGGAAAAATTATAAAAAGAGAAAAATTTCCCTATTTCCCCCTTTTTTTCAGGAGAGAACTAGTGTATTATATATTTCGGTTACAACATTTATATAATTAACTTGGGGTACTACTCAAGTCTAGCATCGAGAATCGTTCATGCCGAACAACGCCATAATCCTTGATGCCTTATTTCAACATGTCGCCGAGCGCCTGGATAGAAAAACCCTGTTATACGAGACGCGTTATCACACCAGGCAGAGAGATCCGCAACATCTCTACACGATACATTCAATGGCTACACGGCGGATTTACGAGCGGCAGATCTATGATTTCTTAAGGTGGTGCTGTACCGAGATACACAGTCGAGACACAGTACATAGTCTGCTCATAAAAATCGAAAACAACACATCATATCTTATTGCTCATTATTTGGAGATGCAAGCACAAGTCAAAAGCCCTTCTACTTTGAGAAGTTTACGGGCGGCGCTCCGCTGCTTCAATGATAGCTCCCAGCCAGCCAGTTTCGGATCAGGAGCTGGCCCATAAAATTTTTGGTTGCCAGCTTGATAATGCAGTTCGCATCAATATGGATAAACATTTTGATAAGATTCGTCAGAAATTGATGCCGACAGGAATCAATGTGCATCGAGTGACACGATACGGCTATATATTGCTACCATCGTTTTCGGCGGCTTAACAACTATTAAATATCTCGGCATGCTGTTGTATATGTTTTTTTGTTTCAAACAAGGATGTAAAAAGAATGCGGTATCGTCAACTCTACTGGCACCTTGGATTCATAGGTGCAATCTTATTTATCAGTTTCGCTCTAACCCTGCTCTTACCAACATTAGCAGTTATCTCATCTTCTCAGTATAGTTCTGCCAGCGCGCAGGGATCATCCCCGTCTGTTGGATTAGGCTACGGTGGAAGCAACCAGCAAGTCGTGCCTCAACCCAAAAAGCCGATTAAAGTTACACCTACTAACGCACCCTCCCCGATTCATCCATTGCCTCAAAATTCTGAGCCACCAGTTGTTGGAGCAGCAGGGCCGGTAATCAAGCCAGGTGCAGAGACTACACACCCATCATCGGTAGCCACACCTAACCCTGTTACAAACGTGACTTGTGGTCAGGCATCAGAGATTATCCCAATGGAAGTTGAAGGCGTGAAAGCCTCAGATCTTCAAAATGGTAACCACATTGTCTGCAACGGTGCTGCTCTTCATGCAGGGAATGACTACTGTGCAACAGGAAATAAACTCTTCGCTCTTATGAGCTGGAATGAAGAAGAGATCTTACCAAAAAATAGCGCTCTCAATAACCAGAAACTTTGTTTGAAAAATCATCAAAAATCTGGCGGAGCAAGTGCCCCCTCTGATGACAATAGAAGTTGTCCTCTTAACGCTATGCTTCCTAAATCAGATATTATTCCAAATATGTGTGATGGTCTAAAAAATTCTATTACCGATATCTTTAAGCCTATTGCGGACATCAAAGATGCTAAGGCAGCTATCGGAAACATTCTTTACTCGACACCGGCTGAAGCTACTTATAACAATCCGGGTATTCGCGAAATCTGGAATGCCATCCTCAAAATTGTTGATGCTATAGTCGTGATCGCGGCTGGCTGGATCGGCATTCGGATTATGACCAGGCAGAGTACGATGGGCTACGCGGAGGCGATTGATATGTTACCTCGCTTCTTACTAGCAATTTTAGCAGCTCACTTTAGTTTGGATCTTATCCAAATAATAGTTGAATTTAATAACGCACTCTGCTCAACAATTCATCAGCTCTACGGCAGTTTCAGCCCAGATTTTAATGATAACACCTCAATACTCTTCACACTCTTCCTAAGACTTATCAACTATATTATGGATTTTCTCCTCCTAATTGAGGGAGTTGTCCGTCTAGGTATCTTTGTACTATTAACAGTCTTATCGCCTGTAGCAATTTTTTGCTGGTTCTCTCCTAATACAGAACGTTTTTCGCGAATCTGGGCAAACTGGCTATTGACGGTAATTCTAATGCAGATTCTCCAGGTCCTGTTTCAGGCGATTGGTACTCATTTGATTGATAATATCACGCTTATAGGGAGTGCAGGCTTCAGTCTAATTGCGAAACTAATTATTGGCGCAGGTCTGATGTATGTTACTCTTATTATTCCTTTTCAGCTTCGCCAGTGGATGACTGCACCTTTCACCGTCCTCTCACGGACTGAAAACAAAGCTGTTTAACAAGGAAAGAGAAGGATAAGCATATGAAAAAGCTGGGCTGTATAGCCACAAGCATCCTGCTAGTTTTTCTCTTATGCATATGTTTGATGATTAATATTCTTACTGCATTGGCAGCGGATGCAATAAACCATCCTATAGAGACTGCCTGGAAGGCGATCGTAAGTATCTTTGATCCCACAACAAGCGATTCTTCCAGCCATAGTGTTTCTCCTTCAGCGCGTAGTGTAGTAAGGAACGCAGTGAATATTGCAACTCATCTACGATGTAGCAGTGACAATTCATCTTCAGGCTATTGTCCATCAAGATATGTCTGGTATGGCTCTGACTTTCCTCAGGCTGCCAAAAACTGGATTGCTGCCAACAAATATGGAGCAGATACCTACACTAGCGGAGATTTCCAATGTGTCAGTCTTGTGGTCCTGGCTTATGCACTCTCGACAACCCCACTACCCTATACGGCATTAGATGGTGATATGTTCTGGAAAGAGTATGCTAATGGTACACATTCTGGCTGGGTGGAGAAACCTAACGGCGATCTACCTCGACCGGGCGACATTATGGCCTGGTCTGGCGGTAGCGCAGGTCATGTCTCAATTGTTGTGAGTACAACCCCAACATCGATTACCTTCGCACAGGCTAATTCAACTCTTCAGATAGAAACCCTGCCTTTGTTAGCAGACCATACTGTTGATACCAGATCATGGGGAGGTCTTTACGTTCAAGGTTATATTCGCCCCGCCGACAAAACGCCTGACACAATAGTTCCCTCATCTGACAATTTGCCAAAAAGCAAGTATGTGGAAATGGCTCGTCAGGATGCTATAGAGGCCGGAATCGATCCTAATATGTTCTTACGTCAGATTAATCAGGAGAGCGGTTTTAATCCTAATTCAAGGTCTGATGCTGGCGCGGTCGGAATTGCTCAATTTTTACCTTCTACGGCAGCCGAGTTGAGTGTAGATCCATCCAATCCCGAAGAAGCTTTGAAGGGGGCGGCGCGTTTAATGGCTAGCCATATCGCAAATAACAATGGAAATTTAGGGAAAGCTCTTGCTGCATACAATGCCGGCCAGGGAACAGTCGATAAAACAGTTGCAGCCCACGGCTCTGATTGGCTGGCATATATGCCTAGCGAAACTCAAAATTACGTTCAAGTGATTCTTAACCATAATTAACGTCCATCATTTGATGTCTCTTTAAAAGAAAGGACTTTTCAATGTACTACTTAATTTTAGCTTCTATGTTAGCAGAGGGTTCTGGTTTTCCTGATATTGATAAATGGATTACGAGAATCACTACATTAGTTAATGTTGTTGGCACTGGCATATTTACAATTACGCTTATTATTGGCGGGATTATGCTGATGACTTCAGTTGGCAATGAGCGCCGCTCTGCTCAAGCTAAGGGGGCTATTGGCAGTGCAATCATTGGATTTATTGTTATTATCGCTGTAAATACACTCATTGGTATTATTAAACAGCTCGTAAGTTAAAGGCTACATATGTATTGGGTATGACAGCTCGACAGGTGCTATTGATTTTTACTGGTCTCAGTGTAGGCTACGTTATCTGGAACAATCTGGGATTTCTTGGTAGTAGTTTTGTGGCCTTGAATATACGGGGGTTACTGGGAACCATTCCCGCGCTCTTCTGCATTGCCGCAGCCTTTATACAACTTGCTGGAAGAGGCCTGGAACAGTGGGCGCTGATCGCCGCGATCTATTTCGCCATGCCTAAAGTGTACTTATGGAAATTACTTGATTATGAAGATCTCTGGTCCGAGCGCGAGAAGATCTCGGAGGAAGATAAAAAGTTAGAGGAAGGAGATAGCGAGGGATGGTAACTCAAAGTGGAAATATTATGGACTTTGTATCAGCTCGTGAGGTTGAGTCCAATGTTCTCTGTTTAAAGACCGATAAGAAAAAAGAGCGTGAGTATAAGGCGGTGATTCAGGTTACGCCCGTCAATTTCTCGTTGATGAGCGATACAGAAAAAGAAGGAATTCTGGAAGGCTTTCGAGTCTTTCTTTCTAGCCTTTCCTATCCTACGATGATCCATATTCGGATCGAGTCATACGATCTCGATCCCTACCTGAAACAGATGGATATCGCCAGTCAGTCGCCATCCGAGTCAATTCAGCAGATGGCGGCTGACCACCGGGACTTTGTGCTGAAGTTGGCCTCCACTCGGGCTCTGCTTCAGCGGAAGTTCTATATTGTGGTCCCCGCCGATAAAGATCTAGCGAAAAAGCAGAAAAAGCAAGAAAATATCTTTGATGCGGCTAGAAGTCAGCTTGATCTGCGCTGCACCGATATTACCAGCAATGTGGAGCGCATGGGCTTGACTGCCCGCCGGCTGGATAATAAAGAGCTGGTCCATTATTATCATTCCTGCCTGCACGTAACCAATGCTGAGGAATTCCCGGTTCCGGAGAGCAATATTGTTTCGGCAACACAGTCAATTCCACATGGGCTCTTCCACAGAAAACGGGGCACCGCACCTCTTACAGAAGAGGCGATTGAGGCACTGGAAACCAAAGATCTTAAGGAGCCTGAAAAGCTGACAACCCCGAAAGAGATAGAATATCCAGATCAGATAAAGATCGCGGAACTTATCGCTCCTAGCGCTCTCCGCATCAAGCCTAACTATGTAATTGTGCGCTCCAATGTTGATGAGTACCTGCGGAGCTTCGCGATTGTGGGTTATCCTAGCCAGGTATATGCTGGCTGGCTGGATCGCTTGATCCAGATTGATGAACCTAATATTGAGGTGGCGATCCATATCAATCCTCTGGACCCGGCAACGTATACCTCTCGCCTGACTCGTAAGCTGACGGGTCTACGCGCAACCCAGATGTTGGAGGAGCGACATGGCCGTACTCCTGATCCCTATATTGCGGCGGCTCGCAAAGAGGTGGAAAACCTGCGCGATAGTCTGGTTAGCCAGGAGGAACAGGTCTTCGGCGTGTCAATCTATATTATGTGCCGCTCCAACTCTTTGCTTCAGCTAACAGAGCGATCAAATAAGCTGCTCTCGTTGCTAAAAGGCCTGGAGATTACACCTGTCGAACTGACATTAGAGCACCACCGCGCCTGGCAATGCTTTCTGCCCGATGGCCGCGATCTTCTGAAACGTCAGAAAATTCTGGATACTTCCAGCTTGATTACGGCTTTCCCGTTCGCGTCGTCCAGCCTCTCAACACCAACTGGTATTCTGACCGGCGTGATGCCTAATGGCTCGCTGGTGATTATTGATCCGACCAGCGATATGCTAGAGAATGGACATGAGGTAAAATTCGCACGTTCGGGCGCTGGTAAAAGTTATGATGAGAAAGTCAGAATCGTGCGCAGCCTGCTGGCTGGCTTTGAGGCGATTGTGATCGATCCCGAGGATGAGTATCTGGCTCTCTGTAAACGGATGCAGGGGATCAATGTACGCCTCTCTTCGGGTGCGCTTCAGCTTAATCCTTTTGATCTGCCAACCTCTAACGATCGGACGGATCGGAACATCCTGGAGGAGAAATTTCAGAGCCTGCATACGCTTTTTGATCTACTGCTGGCGGATCGCCCCGGCACTTTGAATCAGCGTGAGAAAGCTTTTCTGAACAAGTGCTTCTACAAGGTCTACAGTGATAAAGGGATCACGCTTGATCCCGAGACTCACCACAATCGGCCTCCCACCATGTCAGATCTCTATAATCTGATCCGTAATAATGAGTGCGGACCAGACGTGTTTGAGATCGGTGATCGACTCCAACGTCACGTTCCGGCTTTCCCATATGAGACCTCGATCGAGCTGGATAACCCCCTAGTCGTCTTTAATATCCGCGACCTGGATACTGATCTGCGCCCGGTCGGTCTACTACTGATCACTGATTTTGTCTGGACGCAGGTTCGACGTAAACGGCGGCCAAACCCGCGCCTGCTTGTCATTGACGAGGCCTGGGCGCTGCTCCAGTTTGACGAGGGTGGGAAGTTCCTGGCTGGTATCTCGCGCCGCGCCCGTAAATATAACCTCTGCGTGCGCACCATCACGCAAGATGTCGATGATTTCCTGACCAGCGAGTGGGGCAGGACGATCCTGGTTAACTCTTCGATGAAATTCTTAATGAAGCAAGATACCAGCACCATCGACTCGGTTACCAAGGCCTTCCGCCTGAGCGATGGTGAACGCAAATACCTGTTAAGCTGCAACAAAGGTGAGGGACTGTTCTTTGCCCGTGGCTCACACGTCGCGATGAAGGTTGTCGCCAGCCCAATCGAGCATAGGCTCGCAACCACCAATCCAAAGGAATTGCTGGAGGAAGAGATGGCTGCGGCTGAAGTAGCTCGCGCGAAAGCAGCGGAGACTGCCACTGCGCTGGCGATCCGCAGTGATCCCAACCACTATGATGTTGTGATGCCCTCGTTCTGGGAGAAAAAGCAGAACGCTATCAAGGACACGCTTGACTAACCGGAGGGAGTCTTTCATGCCATCAATTGTCTGCCCAAACTGTCAGTTCAAAGTGCGCATACCCGCGCCTGAACCGACCTGCCCAAATTGCCGGGAGCTGCTGCCAACAGCGGCTCCCTTCCCATCAAAAGCCACTCTACCAGATCCCAACGAGAACCTGATCTCAACTGTCTTCTCCGGCAAGACAGAACCAGCAATCCCCGAAGACACCAGAGCGGTTGCGCTGGTGGAGGACAACGCTTCATTTGGAGCGATACCCGTCTCTGGTCAGCTTTATAAACAAGTTGAAGTGCCTCCCCCATCGATAGGTCAATCTCAGAAGCATCTGGTCCGCACACTACCGGCCAGACTACGGATGATCCCACCAACAGTTGAAGGATTGGTTGAGATTCCCCCCAACAAAGACTCGGTTGTGCTGCACCCCGACTGGTCACTCATTCTGCTCAAAATTATTTTCTCACCTATCTGGGCCCTGGCTGGCTCTGGACACGATCACAGCCAGGAATATCATCAGCGGCCCCAACTGACCGTTCACTCGCTACGCCTCAAGGACGAGCGGGGGGATATTCACGAGGTTCGGATGGAGGGAGATCTCATCAGGGGAGGCTTTAGCCTCAACGACTGGCTCTCGTTGTGGGGTGAGTATCGTCAGGGAACCCTGCTTGTCAGTCGGGGATATAACCATAATACTGGAAGCGAAATCAAATTCAAGCCACCAGTTTTCGCGCCGGTCTGGCTTACCCGTCTGACCCTGGCCTGCGTTCCACTGCTCCTCCTGATCCTCTATTTTGTCGCTACTATGCTTATTCAGCAGGTCCACACACTCCACTTATTGAAATGAGGACCATTGCCATAGAAAGATCCTCGGTTAGTGCTGAAGATCTCTCTATGGTAGAAAAGGTGCTAAGGTTGTCGACAACCTTCCTTCCGGGATAGGAAAATGCTATAAGAAAGGCATGGATGCGTGAGCAGCAAAGAAAGTAAGCCGAGAAAATCCGAGACACGCGAGACAAAAAAAGCCCAGTTTCGGGTAAACGAGAAGCTGTCCGAGAAATTTCCCGTAAGAAGTAGGTCAGAAGATGTCTACCTGCAACAATGGAAGAAGGATAAGGAGCGAGGTGCTGACGCCGAAGCACAAGACCAGAAAACGAATGATGCTATCAGGGTAGAAGACCAAAACAGCAAATCCACTAACACTTTTGAAAAGCATATTATCACCACAGAAGCCAAAGAAGAGCAAGAAGAGAAGCTCACCATAATAGAGAATCAGACTCCCGATCTAATTCGAGAAAAACCCTTATTTCCGTTCTTCGGTAAGAAAGAGAAAAAAACAAAAGATGGAGACAACAGTAATCCATTAAGATTATCTGAAAATGCTTATGAAAGGAATAACCTTGAACAAGAAACCAACCAAAAAATTGTTTTAACAGATAAAGTTCGGACCAAATTGGAAGAACTTGACTCATGGCATTCAAAAGAAGGTCCTTCCAGTTATGAATTGCTCATGCTTACCAAAGAAGGAAGGAAAGCTATAGAAATTCATCAAAGATTTGAGCCAGAAGTAAAATACTCGGTTGGATATCAATCAGTGTTTTCTCCGAATCGAAATGAAGTAAACGTAGATTGTCAGGACAATAAGATCGACAGTGTAGTAAGCTATATTCATGAAATGTCTCATGTCTATTATCACCATACACCAGAAATTAAAGTAGATGTGTATAATTATGCTCAAGATAAAAATGCTTCAGATAATCTAAGTACGTTAAATAAATACATTGAAGATTGTTTAGAAGAGGAATCTGAAGCTCATACAAGGACAATCTTGGTAAAGAAAGACATGAAAGAACGCAACCGAAACATACATT
>CAXTTV010000056.1:0-25576 GCA_964247295.1 uncultured Ktedonobacteraceae bacterium
GGCGGGGGTATGGGCAACGTGGTCGTGGTGGGTATTCTCAATCAAGCGGATATGGAGGCGGGAGTCGGACGCTCTCCGGGGGAATTGATGCTCGGGCCCTGGAGGTAGGGCGGCGCGTGTTTGGCGCGGCACGAGCCCTGGAGGAGGGTGGCAGCCTGACGATTGTCGCGAGCTGTCTGGTGGAAACCGGGAGTAAATTAGATGAGGTTGTGTACGAAGAGTTTAAGGGGACCGGTAACCTGGAGATCCGCTTGTCGCGCGACCTGGCGGATCGCCGTATCTTCCCGGCCATCGATCTCCAGGTATCAAGTACGCGTCAGGAGGAGCGGTTGCTTTCTCCCGATGAGCTTAAGGTTATGGCGATCCTGCGGCGTGAACTGGCTGGGCTTGAACGCAGAAGCGGGATCGAACAGATTATCAGGCTTTTTGAGAAAACAGCTTCTAATGAGAGTCTGGTCAAGGCGATCCTCAACGCATAGAGGCGTGGTGAGGAAGGAGCGAACAACGTGATACGCTGTCCTTATTGTGGTGGACTGAATTCTAATATAGAGGTTTATTGTCGGCATTGTGGAAATGGGTTAAAGCAACAGAAAGGGACTCAGCGGACGCAACCGCCGGTTCAATATGCTCCTCCGCCTCCGGCATCCAACTCCAGGGGCAATCCTCAGGCGCGTCCAATGGCGGTTCCGATAGCTTCTCCCGTGAACCCTGAAACGTTACCACCACTGGGCCGATCCAGGTCGAAGAGTCAGGCCGCCGCCTCACAGCCCTTTGCTCCCGCGCCACTAGAGGCCCCTTTGATGCCACCAGAGGCAGCGGAGCCCGAGGCTCCCGTCCCTTTTCCACCCAAAAAGCCAGACCAGCTTCAGCCATTGCTTCAAACGGCTCTACAATATACGGTTCTGGATACCAGTGTAACGGATGGGCCCAGAAAGACCGTGCGCATCGTCTATCCCAAAGGGACAAGCTGGCAGCAAGTGGGAACGCTCTACAAAGTTTTTCTAGAGCAGCAGGAGCCGCGCTTCACAACCATTGTACTTCAAGGTTTTCTGTCTCAGGATGGGAGCCATTACGCCTTTGATAATGGTCAGCTTACATTTGATCGCAAGGTTCGTCTGGGTGGTCAACAGCTTAATCGCTATGTGATCGAGACCGGCAATGGATATGAGGTGACCTCGGTCCGCTTAGTCTTATCAGAAGAGGCCAGATAGCGGAAGAAAGTTTAGGAACAGACTATGCAAGTTGTAGAGATTATTCGCAAAAAGCGCGATGGAGGCGTGCTCAGTCCAGAGGAGATTGGCTGGTTTATACGTGAGTATACCCTTGGACAGTTGCCCGATTATCAGGCAACGGCTCTTCTGATGGCGATCTTTTTTCGGGGAATGGATGCCCAGGAAACCCGCGACCTGACAATGGCGATGGCGCGTTCCGGAGAGGAGCTACATGTGCGCCGTCTGGTTAGCCCAATTGTGGATAAGCATAGCACCGGCGGTGTAGGTGATAAAATCACATTGGCGGTTGCGCCCCTGGTCGCGGCCTGTGGGGTCGCGGTCGGGAAGATGACGGGTAGGGGATTGGGTCATACTGGTGGAACGGTAGATAAGCTGGAATCCATCACTGATCTGCGGATGGAGCTTTCCCGATCTGAGTTTGAGGATATCTTGCAGCGGCATGGGATCGTGCTGGCCGGGCAATCGGGCGATCTGGCTCCGGCGGATGGTAAGATGTATGCTCTGCGTGATCTCACTGGAACCATTGATAGCATTCCTTTGATCGCGGCCAGCATTATGAGTAAGAAGCTGGCGATCGGAGCCTCGCACCTGCTGCTGGATGTCAAGGTTGGAAGTGGAGCCTTTATGAAGACCCTGGATCAGGCACGCCAACTTGCCAGAACAATGGTAGAGATTGGCCGGGACGCGGATCTACACACCGTTGCCGCCGTTACCGCGATGGATCAGCCACTGGGCCACGCGATTGGCAATGCTCTAGAGGTCGCGGAATCTATTGCGATTTTGCGCGGCGAAGGGCCGGAGGATGTTTCGGATCTTTGCTATCATGAGGCGGCGGAGCTCCTCATGATGACCCATAAGGCTGTTACCCAGGAAGAGGCCGATCGTCTGGTTCAGCAGGCGATCCACTCCGGAGCTGCTCTCCAAAAGTTTGCCGAGGTGATTGAGGCACAGGGCGGGGATCGCCGTCAGGTTGAGCAGCCAGACCGTTTGCCAGCCGCCCCGGTCCGCTCAATGCTTAAGTGCCCGCAGACAGGCTTTATCAAAGCGATTCAAGCTGAGCAACTGGGACTGGCAAGTATGAGTCTGGGGGCGGGTCGCTATAAAAAGGGTGAGCCCATTGACCACCGAACCGGTTTTATTTTACAGGCCAGGATCGGAGACAGGGTTCAAAAGGGCGATCCGTTAATCGAGATCCACGCCCGCAGCGAGGCCGAAGTAGAGATCGTGAGCCGGCAGATCCTGGCTTGCTATCATTGGAGCGCGGAACCGGTTCAAGTTGGCCCTTTGATCTACGATACGATCCGACCCTGACCAGCGTTATCCCTGAGGCCAGATGGTACGGCGTTCGCGAGGATACTCGCGTTGATGCCCACGATCGGCCTGTTCCAGCCCTTGCTGCAACGTCAGCAGCTTTAGCCCTGTTCGTGGTGAACTCCTCTGGATCTGTGTAAAGGTTAGGCGTCCGACAGGGGAGTTTAGGAGTGGGAGCAATAAACGATAACCACTCAGTGCCAGGGATTGGCGACCAAGATTCAGCCAGGAAGTGATCCAGCCAATGGCCTCGGCCAGTGACAGCGTCTGAAAGGCCAGTATGTAGATCCGCAAATAATAGCCTGGTGTGAGTAGGACCAGTCGCGTGTAATCATACCAGCCGATCGCATCTTTAAAGAAAGCATTGGTGATCTGAGACCCCAGATCGTTCAAGACGCGGCAGAACACATTCAGAGTCTCGTTTACCTGCCATGCTGGTTCTTTTCCCACTGGTTTGGCGATCATAAACTTGCTAAAGGCTCGGGCCACCGCCGGCACCGCCTCTGAAGCACGAATCTGATCCAATTCCTTCGCTTGCAGTAGATCGCTATTGAGAGCCTGGTGCATCAGCGTGGTAATGCGGCGAAGATTGCGCACATAGGAACCGAAGCCGCAGAAGGTGAGAGGTGATTGAAAGGCCGCAGCATCCCCAAGTGAAAGCACATGGTCATAGGCCAGTACCTTATCCGGCTGTTGTTCCCAGGGAAGTGAGAGGTTATAGCCGGCGGGAATAAAGCCGTAGACCGGCTTCACAATCTCTACATCATTGATATTTTTATAGTCGGGTAGCTTCTCAAAAAACTGCTCAAACAGTTCTAAGAGGTTCACATGATCGCCCGATTGAGCATAATGAAAAAGATAGATGGCCACCTGATCATCCCGACCGGGAAAAGCCTCCCAGATCAACTGGCGTCCGTCCCGTGCGTCCTCTGTTGTTACCAGGACCTCGCCAATTGTGGGATCGATCTCGTCAGGTTCTGAACCCTGCTGATAGCCGCGAGCCACTGTTCCCACCGTTGGGCAGACCAGTGAGAAAGGGCGGCCACAGTTAAGCTGGCAAGCGATTGGTGAAGTCGAGCCCATCCCATCTATCAGCAGACGGGCGGCATAGCTGCGGGAAATGTCCTCCGAGAGCAGATCTACGGTTACCCCCTGGCCCGGCTGAACGGCGCAGTGTTCAAAGGAAGTAGAGTGGAGAATCAGATTGGGACCCGAAGCTGGTTGGGCCTCCTGAATCTTACGCACACACAGGGCTGCGAGGGCATCGGCATCGACCGCTACATCCAGAACCCCCTCAAGATGCAGCTCTGAAGCCGGAACCGAAACATTCCGTGAGTGGAAACGGACCAATCCATCGTGGTACTCACGCTGGATAATCCCTTCCAGTTCCTCAGGGCTCAGCAGGCCGACCGCCAGAAGTTCTTGCAGCTCGGTTCGCGAGATATTCCACTCGCGGTGAACCGCCCCGACCGTGAAGCGATCAAAAATCAGGACGCGGAGCCCATAGCGTCGGGTCATCACTGCCGCATTGAGCAGATTAAGGCCGCCACCGGCATAGATAACATCAAAGGTGCTAATGGCTGGCAGGGGCGGACGCGCCTCATTGCTCACAACCTCAGTATAGGAGCGGGCCTCCTGACCGAGCATCTGTTGCCAGGAAGCATTAAGATCTTGCAGGCGGCGCAGATGCTGCTCACCCTGCGGTAAGGCCGCGAAAGCCTGAGTCAGGAGAGGATAGGTCTTGGCCAGTTCTGAAAGTGTTTGCATGAGGAGCCTCTACTTTGTGTGTTTTTCCCCGATCGTGATATAGACCTCCCAGTGAATGCTCCGAACGCGTTCTGAACGTCGCATAAGGCCAGCCTGTTCCAGGGGAATATGTTGACCGAATGGGGCATTGGGGATTTCTTGCGTTGTTGTTCCGGTGCCAGTATCGCGATCTACATGGACTATCTCGTCTTCAGGACGCGACTCCGCCTCGTTTCGGGGCATCCGGCCCTGCCTGGAAAGGCCGGTAAGAATGCCTGGACCATAAACTAGAGCCTGGATTAGCAGAAGAAACGATTGAAGCGTCCCAGTCGGCAGCAGGTTGGCTGCCTCCACCACAATCACCCGACCATTGGGTCGAAGCACCCGAGTCACCTCAGAGATCGTATTAGGATCGTAGATATACTCACTTGGAAAGGTTGAAACCACCGTATCAAAGGAAGCATCTGGAAAAGGCAGGTACTGAGAAGATCCTTGAATCACTGTTGAAGGATTGCCCGCCCGGCGACGTTGAAGCGTCTGACGGGTCGCGGAGACCATTTCCGGTGAATGTTCAACCGCGCGACACTGATATCCAGACTGAAGCATATCCGCGAGGAGATCGCCCAGACCGCAGCCCAGCTCTAGCACCTCGGACCCTCGCAGGCGAGGCAAGACCAGACGCTGCCAGGTACGCCATTGGCCCGCGAAAGGGACCGTACTGGCAAAGCGATAGAGGTAGCGATTGCGGTAAAGCGTCTCAAAAAGATATTTGCGCAGTGGCGTTCTCATAAGTACGCCTCCTCAGGTAGCAGAGCCAGGAGCTCACCTAGCTGATCAATAATCATATCAGGCTGAAGATTTTGTTGATCTGTCGCGTGATGAGCCAGCACATAATCATCGTCTGTGCTGAGCAGGCCCGCCGGTGGAAGATCTCTGACTGTGGAAGAAGAGGGGATAGCTTGCTTTGAGGCTTCAGATAGAGAGACGCGCTCACGTTGTTGAGGCTTGGGTTTCCAGATCGTTTTCAGGCCCAGCCTTTTTCCACCAGCGATATCGGCCCGGAGCGAGTCCCCGACCATCACCGCTTCAGAGGGTTTAATACCAAAACTATCAAGCACATAATGAAATATCTGAGGGTTTGGCTTACGCAATCCTAGATCGGCGGAGATCGCCATATGGCTGGGCTCGAAAAAGCGCCGTAAGCCCAGGACCTCCAGATCTTTTTGAAAGATCTCGCCACCCCAGAGACGGTTCGTTACAATTCCCAGGAGAAAGCCTCGGGCCTTTAACGCTTCCAGCGTCTCCAGGGCATCGGGAAAAAGCGGACGAGCTTCCGGAATCCGGATGCGGAGCGCTTCAAATAGCGCCTCATAAAACCCATGGGGAGCCTCATCCAATTGCCAGGACCGCAGTGTTTGTTGCACCATCATCGGTCCATTGGGTTCCAAAAAGGGTTGCTGATGGATCTGCTGTTTTATCTGGATCTCCAGATCGGCGCGCAGACGACTACCAAGAACCAGATCATCCAGAGCGGGCAACAAAGAGGGGGAGAAATGTGTTCGCAAGAGAGAGGCCGCGCGAAAATGAGAAGCCTTTTCCATCGAATCCCAGATAGCCTTAGAACCGCGCATCCAGAGGGTATCGCCAAGATCAAAGAGAACACAACGGATGCCAGGGGTGGTTAGCAAAGTATGATTGGTAGGCAAATTGTAGTATCCTCTGATGTTGTACTAAAAAATACAGGTAAAAGGGAAGTAAAAAGGTAGAGATATTCCCTTTTACTTCCCAGACCTGATTAGCGGTCTTCGCCGCCCTTCGCGAGAACATCATCAACCAGACCATACTCAACCGCCTGGGGGGCGGAAAGGTAGTAGTTACGGTCGGAGTCCTGCTGGATGCGCTCAATTGTCTGACCACTATGGCTCGCGATAATTTCATAAAGATTACGGCGCAGGCGCAGAATCTCTTTTGCGGTAATCTCGATATCCGTCGCCTGACCCTCGGCTCCACCCAGAGGCTGGTGGATCAGAACCGTCGAGTTTGGTAAGCAGAAGCGCTTGCCCTTCTCACCAGCGGTCAGTAGAACCGCGCCCATGCTCATCGCCATACCGACACAGACAGTCGAAACCTCAGGCTTCATCCACTGCATCGTATCGTAGATCGCCAGGCCGGCATAGATACTACCACCGGGGGAGTTAATGTACAGGCTGATATCCTTAGAGGCATCCTCACTCTGGAGGAACAGCATCTGCGCGACAGTCAGGTTCGCGACATGGTCATCTATCGGCGTACCGATGAAAACAATGCGCTCCTTCAGCAAGCGGGAGTAGATATCCATACCACGCTCACCACGAGGGGTAGACTCAATCACGGTAGGAACCAGGACGCCCATCGGCTCCAGGATATCCCGCCGCTCTTTTACCCATTTAGGATCATTTGGGTTAAACTTAGCACCCATAGTAGCTCCTTTTTCTCTATTGGGAATAATCTGTCTCTTTTTTCGATACAGATTAAGAAGGCAGATGCTCTATTATATACTAATCGGATATATTTTGTTGATAGAGGACACCGCCTGCTCTGACGGCTGAATGTATGCATCATCATGATAGCACCTGGAAAAGGTAAACGCAAGAACGTTACAATCCGCATACAGGGCCTTTTCATTCCAGGGAGAAGCGGAGTTCAGGGGTGTCAACCCCTGGCGGAGCGTCCCCGCTCACCTCCTCTTCCTCCTCGCCGCCGTCGGTGGCCTTAAGAAGAGAATGAAATAGCCCTGCAATCCGCATTTTGCGAACAAGGTTTGTTGGCTCAAAAGCCCTGCTATAGCTCGTTATTGAGGGTATTTAGGAGTAATAATCGTGTAGCCAATAGAAGGCAAATTTTCAATCGTAAAACGCCTACGAAAATCTGGCAAACTTTTTAAATACTTTACTTCATCCAAAATAGTGGGGAAGACGTAAGGAGCATAAGGATCTTTCAAGACAGGCTGTATAAACTCATGCACCCGATTATCATGTGGTGAGAGCACTATACGGTCCTGGTAACGGTAGTAGACGGCGCAAACCACCCTTTCCTGGGTCTGAAATGCTACCCGGTTACAGGTCCAGTAGTCCGTATAAATATGTGTAATTCCTCTTCGCACCAGAATGCGTCCGATCTCTTCTCTCTGGCGAGCCTGTGCCTGCTCGGTCGGAATGTATCGAATCGTCTGGATCGTCCCCAATAAATAGATCGCGGCAATCCCTAGTAGTAGACCCGAGCGGATAACTTTCCTGATCCTCTGACGTTGACTGAACATCGTCTCTTCTTGCCAGATGTGCCCGCCAATCAATGGGGCTAACAGGGCCGGGGTCAGCACAAGCAGATTATTGAGATAGCGAGCAGAGATAATCGGTCCGGTATACGCGGAGGGCGCAATCGAATACAGCAGGAGCGTGATCCATCCACTCGCGAGGAGGAGAATCTGAGCAGTATACATAATCATCAGTCTGTGTCGCTTCAAAGGATCATGGATCTGTCTCCGGGTGTATTGGAGGGCGGCCAGCGAGATACCCGACGAAATACCCATTAAGAGAAGATAGCCAACCGCCCACCCGATCTGAAAGGGGTCGCAGCTATAGATAGGATCTTGCTGACCATCCGGAATAAGAGTGCTGCGATTGCAAAACAGTCCCCCGCCTGTCGCCAGAGGCAGGGACATCCTGATAGTTGCCTGGATCGAAGCTGATATATTTATGGATGTCAGGCCACCTCCTGCCCCTGTCGCGTTGAAAGCCTGGACAAAGCCAGCCTGTGGACCTCCAGGGTATGCAAGTATACTGGCAATCATTGGAGTCAGCCCCAGCAGCAGGCCAGTTAGAATAGCAAGTGGAGCAAAAGAGCGGATCTCGCGTCGGCAAAAAATAATCAAAAGCAAGGTGGAAGTCAGAACAAAAGGAAAAATCAGCATATCGCTCCAGAGTGCGATCCCTGCGGTCAGGCCCCAGCAGCCGAAAACCAGCATGCGCCTGCGTCTGGGCACCTGTGGATCTGGCTGGTTAAGACAAAGCCAGATCGCCATGAGCAGGAGCAGGGGAGCGCAGATCAGAATTTCCTGATAGCCTCCTAAAGCCGTTAATTGGCGGGCCAGCATCGTCGAGGAGCCGAAAGCCAGCAGGGCTAGAGTAATCACAGCATGCTTTTGGGAATAAAGCTTACATGTGAGCGCGTAGAGCACTATCAGAAAAAGACCGAAGAGCAGTGTTAGCCCTACCCGAACCGCCTCAACCGAAGGGCCACCAACAACACGAAAAAGGAAGGCTCCCAGGTAGGCCTCAATTGATCCCATATAACTTTGTCCGTAAAAAAAGACCGGGTGCGTGCCTTTGTAAGCAATATCACGAGCCATCAGATCAATTGTCGACTCATCGCTATGGGTGAGCGGCCACTGACTAAAAAGTAGAAACAAACGCAGGCCCATTGCAATAACAATAATTCCCGCCGCTATTAACTTATAGCTATGGCCGCGCAAACGTTTCCACAAAGGTGCTTTTGGTATCATAACTTCTCTCTAATAATGCAAATACACAAGAATGAATGAATGAATGAATCAATGATCTATAGACTGCTAGAATAAAGCTTATTTTGGCATCAGAATCAGATAGCCCGCATAGCGTAATCGCTGAACCTTGAAATGGCTTTGTGAATAGCGCGTATTGGTGAGCAGAATATGGGCTTCGGGTGAGTCAAGCGGGTACACATATGAGGCGAGAGGATCGTGGACGACCGCCTCCCTATACTCTTTTATACGGTTAGCGGCATCATCAATTTCAAGGTTCCTTCCACGCGCCAGCGCCACCGCGCAAGTCACTCGCTCATCGGTCTGAAAAGCCACCCGATTACATGTCCAATACTCCGTATAGATATGTGTTATATGCTGCTGAACTAACACTTTTCCAATCTCATTTCGTTGTGCATACTCCTGCTGAATCATGGGTAGTGCTTGCATAAATACGACTGTTCCAACCAGATAGGCCAGAGCGATCGCAGTCAGAGGCCCGGCCTGAAGCATGCGCACCAGAGTTTGATGCAGAGCAGGGAGCTTTGGTGGAGCAAAAAACAAAGGAGCGAGCAGCGCGGGTGTCATGACTAGTAGGGTATTAAGATAGCGAGAAGAGGTATAGGCATTAAGGACAGGGGAGGGTGTTACCAGAAACATTAAAATCGTTAGCATGCCGGCGATCAAAAGCATACCTTGAGCCCAATAGCGGACTCGATGTGAGTGTTGATCAATTGTTGTGAAGGATTGGGTCTGACCGTTCCGTGTTTTCCAGATGCCAATCATGACTCCTATACCGGCCAGAAAAAGTAGTAACAGATAGGCCGGTCCCCAAACCATTTGAATGGGTAGACAGCTCTGCGCTTGATTATTCAGAGCGAGCAAGGCTGGCGTTGGCTGACTATCGCGGCAGAGAAAGTCTCCACCGGTCGCCACCGGGATACTTACCTGCACTGTATTTTGAAGCGCTGTAGATAGATCGTATTGCTCGCGCAGACCAGAGCCGGAGGCTCCACTGATCTGTGAGAGCATAATCAACGGTGATGTGCCCGGTGGCTGTCCCAGAATACCAGCAAGGAGTGGAAGCAGCCCGATGAAAAGGCCCAGCACCAGAGCCAGTGAGGCAAAAGAGCGGATCTCACGGTAGCAAAAGATTAAGAGGAGCAGGCCAGAGGTCGCGATAAAAGGAAGAATCAAAAGGTTGCTCCAAAAGCCAAACCCGGCGACCGCGCCCCAGGCAGCGAAAGTCAGCAACCGTTTTCTTGAATGGGACGCGATCTTATTTGGCGATGAAAGCGCCAGACGAGTGGCTAGAAGTAGAAGGAGAGGCGCGCACAGGAGAATCTCTTGATAGCCTCCAATCCCTAGTAACTGCCGCCTCACCATTGTATAGGAGCCGCAGGCCAGCAGAGCCAGAGAGAGCAGGGCTCGGCTTTTAGAATAGAGCAAGCTTGTCATATGATAAAACACCACAAGAAAGAGAACATACGGAATCAGTAATCCCAGACGCAGCATCTCTAATGAGGGGCCGAACAATCTAAAAAATATCGCTCCAATATAGGCCTCAGTTGAGCCCATATAATTCTGCCCGTAGAAAAAAACTGGATGAGCTCCATGTAGAGCGATATGTCGGGCCATCAATGCAATTATCGCCTCATCGCTATTTGTCAGAGGAGCTTGATGAAACACAATTACTAAGCGGATAATAATTGCACAAAAACCAATCGCGGTCGCAATACATTCTGCCGGATGCAGGGCTAAAAATTTTCGGAGCGATACTTTTCTGATATGCATAGGCTGACCTCGTGATAATTGTAACCTCTTCTTGCTTATGTAATAACGTATAGCATCTATGTAGGGACACAAAATAATAGAAAGAAGACCAATAAAATAGGTAAAGATAGTGGGGTAAAAAAAAAGGGTCGGAAAATACATCCCCGACCCCAATTAAAGAAAAAGGTTTACCGATCGCGGCGAGGATTCATAGGGCGATAATCCTGAACGCGCTCCATCGTGATTTCTGTGACCAGACTATGATCTTTCAGGCGGGAGCGGATACGCTCATCAACTGCCTGGAGTCGCATATTATTTGTAGTAATCACGGTAGGAAAGCCTGAATTATACCGATAATTCAAGAGCTGGAATAGTTTCTCGCTGGCCCAGGAAGAGCTTTGCTCCGAGCCTAGATCATCTAGTACCAGAAGCTCGGCCTCGCGCATATTCGAGAATAAGTGATCGTAGACCGTTTCTGAATTTGGAGCAAAGGTGGCTCGCAGATGATCCAATAGATCTGGTACGGTCATAAACAGGACCAGTGAGTTACGGGCCAGGCACTGATTCGCGATGGCCGCCGCCAGATGGGTTTTGCCACAGCCATTGCGACCAATCATCACCAGCCAGCCAAAGGGATCACGGGCATAGTCCAGGGCCGCGTCATACGCCTCTTTCACCCCAGGCACTCGGATATTGAAACTATTAAAGGTCTTATCAATAAAAGAATCCATGTTTGAGATCAGGCGTAGCTCCTGACGGCGCTTATCGGCGCGTTCGCGCTCCTTACATTCACAAGGGATGGGTTTGCCAAAGTTTGGATGCCCAAAAGATACATTTGCCCGTAGATAGCCCGCGCCTCTGCAAGCTGAGCAGACGCCAACCGAGACCGTTGGGAAATTCTCAACCTCTGGCAGTACCTGGGCCGCTTTTGGTGCTTCTGGTGGCCGCGTTCGCTCAGCCTGGCGTCGGATGATCTCCTGTGGGCGTTCCGACACCCTTTCTTCAAAAGGTGGGGGGCTTAGTGGTTGCGTCACCCTTTGATAGGTCTGTTGCTCGCGTATCTGCTGGGATGGTGGTGGCGTCGTTAATCCAGGCCGCCGTAATGTCCGATTAAGCGGACTGCGGAAATCCGTCTCAGGAATCGAACGTTGAAGATCAGTACCAGTTATAGGACTATTAGGATAGCTTCGCGTCGTCGATTGATAGGAACTGCTCATCGTCATTAAATCGGCGGAATGATTATAGGGATCGAAAAGCTCCTCTTCCTCCTCTCCCTCCCAATCTCCATAGCACATTCCCCCTTCTTCCTCCCAAGTATCATTTGCATCTGACTGTGGTATGGGAGTAGAGGTATAGGCGTCGGCCTCATAATAATCAGCGTCGATATCCCCCAAAAATGTCTGAGATAACTGGTATTGAGATCCAGAAGACTGAACAGGAGGGGGTGTATATAAAGAATTGCGCGCGCGCCGGGGCATGGGGCCAGTTTTGTTCATAGATGGTGGGGGTCCCGCCTGTACGCTACGTGTGTAGGAAGAAGGGGGCATCGGCGGTCGAGCGTACGGTTCAGAAGGTGTATGCGGAAGTGGGCGCGTCACCGGTTCAGAAGAGGATCGGTGGGCAGCCTGAGACATGGGATAGCCGGAATGATCTTCCGACCCCTGCTGGTTGCGGGCAGCCGCAGCCCGTTGTTCAATCAAAGAAGGCCGTCTGGGAGCAGAGCGGCCCAGAATATTATGTAAGCGTTCCATATTTTATCTGCCCTCCGTTTCCCATCGGCGCAAGATCGCGCGGATGTATTTCCAATTACGTTTATTTACCTGCACAGCCTCACGGAAGGCCGCCTCGATCCATTCGGGAGGATACTGTTCAGCCGCATCCTTAAGATCGTCAGCGATCAAATGAGAGAGAAGGCCGATATTTTGTTCATATAAAGTAAAAATATTTGGACGATCAAGTTCGGCATGGACAACTGGAGCCTCGAAGCGTCGGGGGGCAGTCGCGCCGCCAGAAGGCACCGCCACCACATCGCGTTGCTCCACCTGCTGAGGTTGCTCTGTTTGAAGCAGGCGGACGGGAAGAAGCTCCGCGCCCTGAAGTTCCGCCACCGCCTTGCGGCTACGAGCTGTATTAAAAAAGTACCAGGTAATCATCTCTGGTTGATGGCTAATCTCATTCATAAGCTTTAAATGTATTCTCAGTATAGTACCACGGGCAACCGCCTGATCGAGCCCCAGACGTAAGCGTTCCTCCACCGGACGGGGATCGCCCCGACGGCGCAGGCTCTGGACCAACACCGGATCAGAGAGCAGCTCCTGGTCATTCACACAACGTGGATTGCCCTGCTTCTGTGCCAGCAGCCAGAAAAGGTGAAGCGTCACCTTCAGCTCAGTCGGGTCCTCAATCTCCGGTAGCACCACCGTAAAAAAAACTTCTGGCACAGGCACATAAGGATTTTTCCCAGAAGGGAAGCCAGCAAAAGGTTTCATTAGCAACCATCCAAAATTTAATCTGTAGGAGGCGCGACTTCCAGATCGCGGAAGCGGGTCTGGCTTGCCTGAAAGAAAAGACTCACCTCACCTACGGGGCCATTACGGTGTTTCGCAACGATAATATCGGCAATATTTTTGCGTTCAGACTCGGGATTATACACATCATCTCTATAGATAAACATCACAACATCCGCATCTTGCTCAATTGAATTATGAACAATTATATTGTTTGCTACAAAGTTATGATGGTCCTCAACAGTCAGATCGTAAACCTCTTCCTCTCCATCTGGTTCGATAGAGACCACCTCATCCCAATACACATCACTGGTCGCTAGTTTTGCTAGTTCTTCGCAAGTTGTAATTTTAGCTAGACGCATTGCTCTTTCTCTACCAATGCCATTTTTGTATAATAAGGACCTGGGTAGTGCGAGGCGTATACCTGTTGTAATCTCATCCAGGCGCTCCCAGCCGTCGAATGCCAGAAACTTATGGTTTGCCGTCGCTCGAATAGTGCGTCCCAGCCGGGTTGTCATCTTAAAGACAGGTTTACAACCAATCGCGAAAGCCTTTACGACTTTCTTTGGTTCCAGTTTCCATGTTTGATTGTTCAAAGCTAGAACAGTAAAATCTTTTTTGTCTATCAGGCTGTCGATGCGCTGATATTCACCCGAGCCAGCAAGATAGACAAGTGTATCTCCTGTGAGGCAGCCGCTTTCTCTCAGATCCGAGAGCTGGGGAACCTTGGATTGGCGGCTCTCTACCGTTCGAGAGAGCTGGGCCAGAGCCAGCACCGGGACATTCAGCTCGCGCGCCAATCCCTTGAGATTGCGGCTAATCTCAGAGACCTCCTGCACCCGGTTCTCATTGCGTTTCCCGCCCATGTGCGATTGCATTAACTGAAGATAATCAACCACGATCAGATCGATGCCCCGCTCGGCCTGGAGTCGACGCGCCTTACTGCGCATCTCCACCGTTGAGATACTCGCCGTATCATCGATCCAGATGTTCGCTTCTGAGAGCACACCCATGGACTCCACAATCCGTTCCCACTCCTCATCCTCGATCCAACCCGTGCGGAGCCGCTGCTGATCGATCGACGCATCCATTGAGAGCAGGCGTTGCACAAGCTGTTCTTTACTCATCTCAAGGCTAAAGACCGCGACCGAATTTTTGAAGCGTACCGCCGCATTATGGGCCAGGCTAAGGGCCAGAGACGTTTTTCCAACCGCTGGACGGGCCGCTAGAATAATCAGATCGGAGCGTTGCAGACCGCCGGTCAGACGATCCAGATCGGTAAAGCCGGTTGGTACCCCGACAATCTGACCTCGTTGATCATGAACGCGATCCAGCTTATCCATATACTCAGCCAGAATATCGCGCATATGGGAAAAATCGGAGCGTGCATTATTCTGACTGATACTAAAGACTAGTTGCTCCGCCTTATCCAGAGCCACATTAGCATCGGCCTCATCATAGGCCACCGCCGCGATCTCGCCGGCGGCATGGATCAAGCGACGAAGGATCGCATTGCGTTCAACAATTCTGGCGTAATGCTCAACATTTCCGCTAGTTGGTACCTGGTTAACAAGAGACGTAATATAGCTAGCGCCGCCGACATCCTCAAGACGGTTGCGGCGTTCGAGTTCATCGCAGATCGTGATAAAGTCAGCCGGTTCATGCTGCTCATAGAGTTCAACGATAACCTCATAAATAGTACGGTGAGCGTCTCGATAGAAATCCTCAGCGTGCAGAAAATCAGCAACCTGCACAATCGCCTCAGGATCGATAATAATACTGCCAAGTACACCGCTCTCGGCTTCAACACTTTGCGGTAAGAGTTTTTCCACGTCCCGGCCCTCAAGATAGAAAGCAATGTGTAAGGCATCCCTGGATGAAAATGAGAGGGGGATGCAGGGGACAGCAGCCCTTGCTGGAGTCGAGGCACCTTCTCAATTCGTGAAAAAAGCTCTCATAAACTCCCCCTCTTCTCGCCGAAGGCGAAAAATGAGACCTTCATTAGATATCGTATGGCGGGATTATAGCACATTGGTTCCAAAACGCACGCTCCAAAAATAACTTCCCTGTGAGTAATTTTGTGCGCCTACACAGTGTAGCGAATATTGGGTCGTAAATCAAATGAAAGCTTGTTCCTGGAAATGTGGAAATGTGGATATTTTGCGTCCTGGGTAGCACCAGTTTGAGCGTACCCGTAAAGCCTTAATGACATAATTCTTCATTTTCCCCAACTTATCCACGTCCCCAGGTAAGTTTTCCACACATATCCACAGAGTTATCCACAGAGTTATCCACAGAAAAGTTGAGAAATTAGTCCTATTTATCCAATTACGAGGGTATTCCAAAAGATGGGGGAGAGATCTTTGGGGTAAAGGAAGCAAACTCTTCAGGTCTTGACCGCACAGGGATAAGAGGATTATGATAGCACCCAGAACGTAACGAGGCGCAGACGGTCACCCACCGCAATTGTAGCTTTTCTTTTCTACAGTAAAAAAGCGTCTTCGCTGGGTGCCACTATTTTTTATTCAGAGGAGTATGGAAGACCTTCATGCCAAAAGCGAATAAACGTGCCGAGAAAAGGCGAACCGCGAAAATAGCGAGAGCGCATTCAACTGAACTGAAGCTTGACGAGCAAGTCAAGCCAGGACAGATGGCGAAGAGGCCAATAACCGGATATCGGAAGCCAGCACGAGGTGTGGCACGTTATCCATGGGCGACCAGCCTGGTCGTTCTCTTGATTCTAGCGGGAGTGCTCGCGGCGCTCTATGGGACGCATACATGGCCTTTTACCGCCCCGGCCCAGACCGCCAACAAGACGGCTGTAGGCTCTGCCACCCCAACTACAGCCGCAACGGCAGCTCCGACAATCGCGCCAACGAAAGATCCAGGCAAAGGTGTTACACCGGTTGCGGCGGCAGTAGATGTTGCCTCATCTCCCTGCGTGAAGATCGCGGACAAACTAACAAGCAAAGATCCCGCTCCAAGCGGCGAGGATCTTAAAAAGATTACGCATAGCTACAAAGAGGCTCTCAAAACTGATATCGCTCAAGAAAAGCTTTACTGCGCTGGTATTAACACTAATCGTGGCCTGATGGTGCTGGAGCTAGATCCCAAACTCGCCCCCAATACCGTCAATAATTTTGTTTCTTTAGCGAAGGCGAAGTTTTACGATGGTCTGAAATTCCATCGTGTCGTCCCTGGTTTTGTCATTCAAACCGGTGATCCCAACGGCGATGGTAGCGGTGGCCCCGGTTACAAGTTTAATGACGAGCCGGTACAGGGAAACTACACCGAGGGGACTATTGCCATGGCCAACTCTGGTGCCAACACCAATGGAAGCCAGTTCTTTATCTCAATTGCCGACAATAGCCAGAAACTTCAAAAATCCTACAATCTATTCGGTCGAGTTGTTGAAGGTTTGAATGTTGCCAAAGCCGTTCAGGGCCCTGGCGATGATGCTAATTCCAAAAATATCACGCCCGATATCGTGAACAAAGTAATTATTGAGTCCGTTGATCGCTAAAGCCTTTCGCGATTAATCACTCCATAGAAACACGTCTCTCACCTCGGGAGGCGTGTTTTTTGATATAGAGTTTTTCATTCTAGAAAGAAGGGGGGTCCAGGGGTGTTAACCTCTGGCGTGGCGGGGCGTCCCCGCTCACCTCCTCCCCCTCCTCGCCGTCGGCGGCGGCAGAAGAAGAGAATGAAATAGCCCTGTTTTTGATAAGCGCGACAAGACGGGAGGCTGTAGAAGAGTGTATAATCACTTGGAACATGTTGCGACGGAAGCGGCTGTTTCTTACAGAGCTATAAAAAATTCAAATTTGGAGTAGTTATTGTAGGGCATCCTCGATGGATGTCATTGTGGAAAGGATTATGTCATGGCTAAGCAGTACAGTTCGCCACCAGAGATGCAGATCGAGACTAATCGCAAATATAGAGCGACAATCCAGACCAATAAAGGTAATATCGTCCTGGAGCTAAACCCGGCTGAAGCTCCTCAGACCGTGAACAACTTTGTGGTCCTGGCGCGGGACGGTTTCTATAGTAACGTAGTATTTCATCGCGTCGTTCCTGGCTTTGTGATCCAGGGTGGTGATCCCACTGGGACCGGTACTGGTGGTCCTGGCTATAAGTTTAGAGACGAGAAGGTAATGCGCCCGTACAAGGCCGGTACCGTTGCCATGGCGAACGCCGGACCCAACACCAATGGAAGTCAGTTCTTTATCTGCCTGGAGGATCAGCCCTCGCTGCCGCCTAGCTACACGATCTTCGGAGATACCATCTCGGGTATGGATGTAGTAAAAAGCATTCGCCAGGGTGATGTTATGCAGTCCATTGCGATTGAGTAGTCTATAATCTCGCGGGGCGGTTCTGAAGCATGTAGAAGACCCTATTCATTCCTTTTTTGAAGGACTCAGGACCGTCCTTGATCTATCGCGAAGCCTGAATATATGGTTGATAAAAGCTATATCTTCCAGTAGCCAGACGAGCGCCAAATACCCCCAGCAGGCCGCCAATTACCGCGTTTATCAAGAGTAGCAGGATTGCGAAGACCACGCCGCCGCCGGCAGCCAGGGGATTAAACGAGGCTGAAGGGCCGATATGGCCAGGAATACCAGGCAGATAGGCTGAGAAAAAACTGATCAGGTAAGTGACCCCTCCACCGATAAGTCCCGCTAGAAACCCCTGTCGCCGTTCAACAACCAGTTTCCCTGTCAGAAAACCCGCCAGAAAATAGAGGAGCAGGCCGGCTAAAAAGCTGAGAAAGCTATAGCCAGCCAGATTATAGGCCAGATCTGTACCGGAAGCCCCAATCGTTCGCTGGTGACCCAGAATATTCAAGAATAGTCCCAATCCTCCGGACAGGATACCGGCAGAGGCACCGATAATGAGCGCCTTAAGCCGTCGGTCAGCCGGTAACAGACCCATATTCTGATAGTCAGGATTAGGGATTTCCTCCTCCTCCTCCTCCCAGACTTGTTCCGGCTCGCGTCCATACCTCTGGCCTATTGTATCCTGCCTTATTGGACGGCCCTGGTCATTGAATTGTTCCGAGTTTGGCATAGGTCCTAGTCCCCTTGTGAGTAGCGCTTTATTGTGAAAGCAGAAGCGGTAACCTGAGCCTCTACTTTAATCCAGTGAAGACTTCAGGGAACGTATTAACCATCTGCCAGTGGTTTGTTGGCCAGTACACAGCAGTGGCCTTCCCAATAATAAATTTTTTATTCAGCACCCCCCAATCACGCGAGTCATCACTGTTTACACGGTTATCACCCATCACAAAATAGTCATCGGGACCAAGCTTGCGGGTCTGAGCTACCGGGTTAGCATTCATACTAATATACGGCTCTTTGAGTAGAACACCATTGACGCGAACAGTCGAACTATCGATCGTAATCGTATCACCGGGGACCCCGATTACTCGTTTAATAAAATCGCGATTGGTATCGATCGGCCAGTGAAAAACAATAACATCGCCACGTTGGGGAGGATGAAAAAGATAAGAGATTTTATTGACCAACACGTACTCATCTGTTTGAAAACTCGGCTGCATACTCACGCCATCGATACGATAGCTTTGAATGACGGCACGGATCACAAAGAAGATCAGAATTGTCAGTACAATTGTTTCAACAATCTCGCGCCCTAAATGTCCTCGTTTCAACATCAACCTCATATCTCCTGAGTGTTTCCCTTATTTATTAGGTGGGGATCATCCGGTCAGGCCGCATGGCTTTGATTGTATCATAAAAAGCGGCATGGAGATCCTCTTCATTTTTTAAAAGTGGAAAGAAAAGTTATTTCTTCTTACCTCTACCACTCTTTATAGTATAAAAAATATATACGATTGTAATCACGATCAGGGAGGGAATGATCAACAAGAATCTGAAGGTACCGATTTTTGTTCCTGTTTGTAGGACGATCTCTCCTTTGAACAGGCTATGATATCATCTCATACTAAATTGTGTTCAAAACGGGAGGGGAGATACAACACCGTAACGCCTTGTTGCCGTATCGGTTAAGTGGGCTATTTTTGTTTTCTCTCGTGAGCTCTCCTGTGGCGTCTCGCTGAAGACCCCACAGGAGCCAGAACCTGCGGAAAATATATCAGAAATGATGGCAAGAGACACGTTTTCACCAGGAGCTTTTTAGTTTTCCCTGTATGGGATTTCTTGTGGTTAAAACATGTTATCATTTCATGGACGTCTCTCTTTACAGCTATCCTGGATTGTCCACTTTACAAGGAAAATTCTTGTTCTACATGTCTTTCAAAAAATCAATAGCTAATTGCGTAACACTAAATACTATCGACTTGACTTAATATAGACCCGGAATTATTATTTTTACTACTACTTGTTAGATAGTCTATGACGGCTCTTTAGAATGTTGGGGCAGTAGAACATAGCACTGTAACCACAGTATCTAATGCTCTTTCAGAGAGTGTCCGAACCCGCCACCAAGAAGGTGAATAGCACGTGGTCCAAAAACTCTCTTAGAGAAAAGAGTAGTCACTGTCACAACGAAAGTTGGCGAGTATTTTGAAGTTCCAAGGAATAAATATATGAAACCTACAATATTTTTTAGAAAAATTGTTAGGGAAGAAATCGAAGGTAAAGGAGTTACAACATGTTTCAGAAACACCACACCATCTCCAGGTTTGTTACACCCGCCTCCTGGTGGATTATTCCAGTTATCATTGTTTTTGCACTTTGTCTGACGCTCATTAGCGGTGTAATAACAAAGGTATCACATGTACATGCCAATTCCCCTGGATCGATTGTCTACACACCATCCTCTAACGAAGGCATCAGCTACTCCCGTGTGTTGCGTTTGCAATACAGTGGTTCCGCAAATGGAATACTTCTCACAACATTTGAGAATTGGTCAAGCCATTCATCGTATCATATTATGCGGAGTACTGATAATGGAGCTCAGTGGAAACAAATCGCGACATTGGGCGATCCTGAAACAGGCTCAAACCATCCCTGGCCTAATATGTTTCAACCTGCCTTCTTTGAGTTTCCCCACGCAATCAACGGCTATCCTGCTGGCACCATTTTAATGGCTGGCAATGTAACTGCCCCCGATCAGTCTGCCACACACTTTGATTTGTGGCGTAGTACAAATCAAGGACAGGACTGGAAATTTGTCAGCACGTTCCAGGCTGGTGGCGGACTTGGAAACGGTATCTGGGAACCCGCTTTCCAATTAGATAAGAATGGCAATCTCCTCTGCTACTTCTCTGATGAGCGTGAGTCTGGCACCCACAGTCAATTTCTTGGTCACGTGGCCTCCACAGATGGCGGCGATAGCTGGGGAGCTGAGGTAAAGGATGTTGCTAGTGCAAATCGGGGTGATCGACCCGGTATGGTAACTGTTGTATCACTACCGAACGGCTCCTATATTATGAGCTTTGAACTGTGTGGCTATGTCAATTGTGAGGTTCACATCAAAACCTCTCCCGATGGCGATAGTTGGGGATCAGGTCCGAGCGATCTGGGCAAGCGTGTACAGACAAGCGATGGACGCTATTTCGGTCATAGCCCTTATCTGATCTGGACTCCCGCAGGAGGGCCTAATGGGCAACTGATCCTGGATGCCCAACGTGAATATTATGCTAACGGAGATGGTACTACTACTGAAGATTATCGAGCACTCATGGTTAACACTGATCTTGGCTCGGGGAATTGGTCCTGGATGCCGGCACCATTTAAGCCAGACAGTTCTTCTAGTAACTGTAACACCAACTACAGCCCAGCACTTACCTCACTTGGCGATGGCAGTAGTGTTCTGCTTGTAGCAAGCTCAAGTATGGGTAGTTCAGGATCTTGTGAGGTGCGAGCTGATAGTATGAATGCGGGAACCTTGCCCTATAATGATGCCTTTAGGAATGGCACTGACGCGGGATGGAACACCTATAATGGTACCTGGTCTGTTGTGAATGGTGTCTATTCTGAGCAATCCAGTGCATCCAATGGTGATAAGTCGGTAACAGGTTCGACTGGCTGGACCGATTATACATTGAGTGGCGATATAAATCTCACTGCATCAACAAACGCAGGTTTTCTGGTACGAGTCTCAAATCCAGGAAACGGAGCGGACGCTCTGCAAGGGTACTTTGTTGGTCTAGATAGTGGTAGTGGCAATCTCTTCATGGGAAAGCAGAATTACAACTGGACAATGCTCAACAGTGTTTTAATGCCAGGTGGTGTTGCGCAGAATACCTGGTACCACATCACTACTAAGGTTGCAGGCTGCACCTTTACGGTCACTGCACAACCAGCAGGTGGGAACATCACGTCCTTCACGCATACTGACCCAAACTGCTTCTCTTCAGGGCAGGTTGGGATGCGTACCTGGAGTGCAAATAGTGCTGAATGGAAGAATATCTCTGTGACTAGCAACTAAACTTCCAGGGTTATTTAAAAGTTGTTCATCCTCAGCCCTGGTTCGTGGATGTGGTGTGAGCCGAATAGGGGAGGAAAATAACTTTTAAATAGCCCGGTCATCTCTTTTTCTTGAAAAATAGTCGGTACAACAGAGGGCCAATTATTCGGAAACAGCGATTCATAGAGATTGAGAAAAGATATGTGCTGAAGTACGCTCGTTCTATATCTAAAATAGTGAAGTGCTACGAAATATCATGAGCTAAATGAGAAAAAATAGTGTAGAAACAACATGAGGCCTCTCACAAATTGAAGCCCAAAGATATGCGTGTTTCTTTACCTGAACCCAGTAGTTTTAACCTGATTACAACCTCTTACCTGTCAAAATACCTGCTTTTATTGTGTATTATGTGGTGTAGCAATGGTGTGATTGTTCCTTTTTTAAAGGAAAGACATTTTTAGAAAGCGGCTGGAAAGAAGGTATGCGGAAGTGGAAATGGTAGATGGTGAGGAGTGGAGGAGACCGCAAGCAGTCAGAGGATCAGGGCATGAATCTACGCGAACTCTAGTCATAATTCATACTAATCCAGGAAGCGTTTCCTCTTTGCGATGGTTAGCGTTACAGATAATCCGTCAGATCCGTCGCGAAGATTATATATTGTTGCACAGTCAACAATGTGTTCTTATCTTAAGGGGAGCCTCATTAGAGGGAGGAGAAGCGGTCGCCCGGCGTTTAAGCACGTTTCTAGAAGAAATTGATCATAGGCTACAGATTGTCAGTGGACCTTCAGCTTTGGTTGTAGAGCGGAACTTGCGTGAGCAGAAGGCTCTTGTCATTGATCGCACCTACCTTGAGAGAGGGGAGCCTTTTCTTTATATGGGGGGGCAAGAGTCGGAAGGCTTGCAAATCCCTTATCTCGCCTTCTTAACACAGTATCCAGCCCGGCGTCTTCTCTACCTTTTCCCTTATGAGCTGGGTTATCGTCATCGTTGCGTGCCGATTGGAGTGGAAAGAGGATTATTAACGTTGGCCACTGTGCAGCAACTAGACCGTGCTGTACAGGTCTCGTTAGAAGGAATAACGGGTAGGAGAATTGTTCAAGTACGCTGCGACTCAACATTGATCGAGGAACTTCTGCGCCACTGGCGTAGACAAAACCGTAACGAAGACCCCAAGGCAGTAGCTGATGCAAGCCTGTCTACTGTATTGGGGAGTTCGTCTTCGGATCTTAGTAATGTAAGCACATGTTAAGCCACTGAAATAGTTGGTTGTCTTGATGAGTGCAGTGGGTGGGAACGATACTCATCTTCCTGCTCAGTGACGCGTAGCACTCGTCGTAGGTTGGTCAGCGCCGCCTGAATCCGTTTTTTTAAGGTATTTTCTGAGGTGGAAAGGGAGCTCGCCATCTCTGGTAATGTCATTCCATTATAATAATGGAGAACAATTACCACGCGCTGCTTGATTGGGAGTTTGTCGATTGCCTGAGCCAGATCCCAGTCTCGCTCCATGCGGCCCTTCGTATGGTCGGCAGCCTGAGCCATAAGATCGGTTTCCTGCTCCGATAGGGCTTGTCGCAAGAAATTAGCTGAGCGAGTCAGGCGACGTTTAAAGCTAATGCACTGGTTAACCACAATTCGCATAAGCCAGGGACGTAGGGCCCCCGCCTCACGGAGATCAGGTAGATGATGCCATGCCTGAATGAGAGCATCTTGAACCACATCCTCAGCTATATCACGATCGTTAACAATCATACAGGCGGTTCGTAGCATCAGAGAGCTATACTGATCTACAATTGCTGTAAAGGCCGCCTGGTCTCCCTGAAGAGCATTGAACACCATTTTCTGCTGCTCTGTAACCTCTGGGCTCTCAGAAACTTCGTTTTTGCTCTCCTCTGTAGGATTTTCTGTGTTCTCTATCTCGTCAGATGCCTCAACAGGGCCCCGATTGTATTCAGAATTAACGGACATTACGTTCTAATCCTCCTGTGTTTGTTGTACAAACTATATACAGAAATATAACACGAGGTCTGCTCGTTATCAAGGTGTGCACGCTCATGGGTTTTTGTATGAATAAGCTTTGTACAACGTTTTCGAGGAAAATGGAAAGGAAATTGTGTTAAAAGTCTCCTAATACCTTTTTTATCTGGCAAGAAAAGGATGAATGATCTCAACCTTTAGAGGGGATATACCAAGGAAACATTTTTGATTTTGGAAGGGGTTTGCAACGACTTCTTACACCTGGGTGGCACGGGTAAAGACGGCGTTACGTCCATGATCGCGTTCGAGGGCGATAAACAACTGAAGCCCCTGGCCGTAAAGATCCTCGCGTCGGGTCAGACGGGCGGCCTCGCGTTGATAGCCAAGCTTTAGCAGGGTTCGGTAAGCAACCCATTCGGCGAACCCTTCGATAATCACGAGTTGTTGATTGTCGGGAGTGTAATCAGACTGCCAGGCATGGGCCAGTTCGTGAGCAGCGACAGCGCGAAACAATGGCTCTGGCAAAAGCTGCTCAATGTAGATCTTGCGTTCCTCATTGATGCGCCGAAAGAAGCCCAGGAAATGTTGTTGTTCGCTGGAGCCGGGAAGCTCGATAGCGCGACCTGCCGTTTGTTGTTGATGTAGACGAATAAGATGCTCGCGTGAGACCATCTGTAGCTCTGGCAAAAGCGGGATCTGTAGAGCAAGCTCTTGGCTCAACAGAGCCCATATCTCCTGATAGATCTCCTCCGCCTGCTTCTGTGTTTTCACCGCCTGTTGGTAGCAAGAGGAGCAGCGGTAGATCTGGCTGGCCCCGTTCGAGAGGATCTTCCCTTGATTGTTGATAGGTACGTGACAGATCTCGCAGCGTGGTCGATTTTGTACGCAGTCCTCACAGTACCGAACAGGGGTATCGCCAATAATAAAGTAGCGTTGAAGAATAGGTTGCTGGCAACAGGCACAGATGGATAACTTTTGGTGGCAGGTCTGGCAGACGTGCAGATGGCGGGCCGGGATCAGATTTTTCGTTGGAATAGAACAGAGATCGCAGTGGGAAATTGTCTGTGAACACTGCTCACAGACAATGAGCCCATTATCATACATAAGATAAGAGCCGGAGAGTGAGCGACCGCAGAGGTGGCAGAAACGAGCTTGTTTTGTTGGCATAATTGTTGATAATTTTGTGAAGGAATAAGCTTAAAACATACACAATTATTGTATCACATACATTGGGTAGAAGAGGTGAAAGCTAAAAAATTCTCAAGCAAAGATTGAAGCTTTCACCAGTAGAAGCTAGCAGCGTCCAGATAATGCCCTATCCATCCTTAATTCATCGTGCATCTCAAGGAGATCAGCCTCCTCCATTTTTGTGATTGGATCAGGATGGTGAAAGTGGTGTGGATGAGTTGTACGCCACTCGGTCCAGAGGGCCACAATCAGTGCCTGGATGACGCCAGCCAGGGGTGAGGCAAAAAGCGCGCCCCAGACTCCAAAGATTTCTCCCCCGGTCACCAGCGCCACCAGAGAGATAATTGGATGCAGGCCGATGGCCTTACCCACGATCCTCGGTCCAATAATATCTCCCTCAATAATATGAACTCCGATAAAATATCCCAGCACCAGGATCGTTGTGATCCAGCCCTGTGAGAGCGCGATCAACACACAGATTAACCCAGAGGTCAAAGTCCCAATCACAGGAATGAACTCTAGAACAAAGGCGAGCACGCCCAGCAAGATCGCGTAGGGAACCTGAAAAATCCCCATGCCTATACCGACCATGAGACCAATCAGGGTTGCGAGCAAAAACTGACCACGAATATAGCCACCGACAATTCGCTGAAGCGTATCTAGTAAGAAGTTCATACGAGATTGCTGGGCAAGCGGCATGTTTTTACGTAACCAGTCAACGACACGATTGCCATCTACCAGAAAATACACACTGATAACCGCGACCAGAATCACATCCAAGAAAAAGTTAAAGATGCTTGTTAATAAATCTACAGCATTGGTTGCCAGATCCTGCACTTGATGGAACAATTGATCGCCCATGCTCTGGATCTGCGCCTGGCTGATGCCAAAGCGTTTCAAGGTTGCCAGCAGGGG
>CAXTTV010000057.1:0-25565 GCA_964247295.1 uncultured Ktedonobacteraceae bacterium
TGCATTAGATTACCCACCCGATGAGCATCATGGATTGCAAAATCGCGAGAATTTTATTACAGCAGGTTTAAATGAGGAGGCTGAAGCACAGTTAAGGAGCATTCTTGCTAAAGACGAGATGATGATAGGCCACCCAGAAATATACTTTGATGAATATTTGCCTTTAGAAAAAACTTTTTGGAGAGCTGTCAGCCAAAAAGAAGATGAATTAATGGAAGATGGAAAATTATCAGAAGAAGACAAGCAAAAACAGGCAAGACAATTTGGTAAAGAGGCTATGGTTCAAGCTCTTAGAGATGGAAAGGAATATATTCCAGAAACGGGTAATTTTGTTAAGGTATTTGGGTCAACAACAGGAAAGCCATACACAGAAATATATGGGGAAATGTGGGATAAACAATACAAATAAATTATTCGTAAAATAGAAAGAGGAACAATATGCCAGATCAGAAAGACCGTCAAAGGCTTGTTGAAGCTTTAAGACCTTTTAATGCTCGTATGGCAACGACAGCGGAACTCGAAAGCACAAAGATTGAGGAATACCATTTTCCGCTTTCTTTCAAACATTATCAGCTTTATGCCCTCAAATATTTCGTAACTACCGATATTATCACGGAATATGTCGCAATCGCGGAGAATCTTTCTCCATGCATTCCTACTGCATGGTTTGATTTTGAGTATGTACTCAAGGCTGATGGCTTTATCATTGCCACTTCTGAACAGGCTTTAGACTATGTGGTGACTGCCTTTACATTGTTGCCCTATGTTGAAGGTGGTTTCTTTCTGATTTCTCTCGCGAGAGATCTCCCTATATGGAATGAGCAGAAGAAGCCTGAAATTTTATTACAGCTTGAGCCCATTATCGTTCCTCCTACTGCTACCTCTTCTCGTCAGGGATTTATTGTCACGTTCTACGCTGTCCACGATAATAAGGTGAAGCATTATAGCGTATCGGTCTCACCAACTGGCCGTATGGAAGAAACCATCACAATGATTGCCGAAAATCTGCCAATGCCTATATACCGGTCTTTAACATAAGGTAATGGATACGTAAAAGATAGTCTTTAAAGAAAAAAAGGTTTGTATTTTTAGGTTGGAGGATCATATGCAAAGTTCTCATAAAATACATAAGAAATTAGTAGAGATGTTTGTCTCAGATAATATAGATTTTAGGGAGACAAAGGTCACTAAGTATCCGTTTCCTCTTCCGCTCAATATTTGCGAGATTTATGCTTTTCGTACATGGTTTGCGAAGCCGACAACCATGTATGTTGTTATATCTCCTGAATATGACCCTGTTCCTCTCTCATGTCTGGAAGTATTTGAGGAGATACTATTGGTTGACGAGTTTATGCTCTCAACTGCTGAACAGGCCCTTGCCTACACGACGACAGCTTTTACCCTGGCTCCGCCGCTTCCGGGCTTGTTCTATATCATTTCGGAAGCGGGAGATTTGCCTATATGGGAGCTTGAAAAGCGGAATGAGATCGTTGCCCGTTTCGAGTCGGTGATTACGCCACCCGTCGTAACTACTATAGAAGGAGGATATCGGGTGGCGTTCTACGCCTGTCATAACGATACTCTGAGATATTATACGGTTCAGGTCTCCTCCGGTGGACATGTTGAAGAGAGCAGCAAGATAGTAGCAGAGGGGCTTCCTTTGCCTGTTCGCTTATGACAAACGAGCTTCATCCATGATCCTATCCTTGCCTTAGTTTGACACTCCAAGCGATCTGAGGCTATACTAAAGGGCCGCTAAACTATACTTTTTGAAGCATAGAAGCGGTAATACAAGATGCAAAGTGCCGGGTCTGGCCTGGAGTGAAGAAAGGAATGTGTTGTTGCTGATTGATAGTCATGCGCACGTCCATGATACCCGTTTTCGCAAAGATCGTGAGGAGATGCTCCAGGCGACCTTCGCTGGGGGGGTGGAGCGGATCGTAGATCCTGGGACAGATCTTGAAACCAGCCGGGCCTCGTTACAACTGGCGCAAGCCTTCCCTGGTCGGATCTTTACAGGTGTTGGCACTCATCCCCACGATGCCCAGACCCACTCGGATACAGTGGAGGCGGAGTACCGAAAGATGGTACAGGAACCTGAAGTTGTGGCAATTGGGGAGTTTGGGCTGGATTATTATCGAGATCTCTCGCCTCGCGATATACAGCGCGAGGTATTTTATCGTCATCTGCAATTAGCGCGCGACTATAATCTGCCGTGTATTATTCATGTGCGCGACTCACATGACGATGTTATAGAATTATTGAGGGCGCATGGGCGGGATCTGCGTGGCGTCTTTCATTGCTTTTCTGGAACAGTGAAGCAGGCCGAGGAATGTCTGGAATTCGCGGGCTTTGTGCTTTCCTTTGCCGGCCCATTAACGCGTGAAGATAATGAGCTGCCTGAGGTTGCGAGGCTGGCCCCGCTGGACCGTATCCTCGTAGAGACCGACAGCCCCTATCTCATCCCTAAACTGCTTAAAGCGAAACGCAATGAGCCCTTATTTGTAAAGCGTGTCGCCGAGCGGCTCGCCGAGGTTCGCGGCCTATCTCTGGAAGAGATCGCTCAGGTAACAACCGCCAACACCAATCGCTTATTCGATCTTGAGCAGGCCCGAACGAGCATTTTGGCTTCACACGTGTCTGCCGATCACGGAGATATTCATTAAAATGAAATTGTTTAATACACTTACTCAATCCCTGGAAGAATTCAAACCCATAGAGAATACGGTTCGTATGTATGTTTGTGGTGTCACCCCATATGACACCACGCATCTGGGGCACGCCTTCACCTATGTCACCTTTGATACACTCCGTCGCTATCTCAACTTTCTTGGTCATCCCGTCAACTATGTTCAGAACGTCACCGACATCGACGATGACATTTTGCGCAAAGCCAAAGAGGTTGGCCTTTCCTGGACAGAGCTGGGTCAGCGCGAGACCGAGCGCTATCTCCGTGACATGGACTCCCTGAATGTAGATAGGCCGACCACCTACGCCCACGCCACCGAAGAGATCGCATCCATGGTTGAGATCATACGACCACTGGTAGAGCAGGGGTATGCCTATGTCAGCGAAGGGTGTGTCTTTTTTAGCGTCGAGAAAGATCCCGCTTTTGGGATGATGGCCCACGCAATCGGTCTGAACAGCTACAAAGCCATGCTAGAGATCGCCAACGAACGAGGAAACTTCCCAGAGGACAGTCGCAAGCGAGATCCCCTGGACTTTGTGCTCTGGCAAGCACAGGCCCCCGGTGAACCGGCCTGGGAGAGCCCGTGGGGACCGGGGAGGCCCGGCTGGCACATCGAATGTAGCGCCATGTCCATGAAATATCTTGGTCAGCAGATCGACATTCATGGTGGTGGCGTGGACCTCGCCTTCCCGCACCACACCTGTGAGATCGCCCAGTCCGAGCATTACAGCCACGAAGCCCCGTTCAGCCGCGTCTGGATGCACACCGGCATGGTCTATCAGGACGGCGAAAAAATGAGCAAATCGCTAGGGAACCTCACCCTGGTGAGTAACCTCCTCAAAGAGTACAGCCCCAACGTCATCCGCATCACCCTGCTGGATCACCACTATCGGTATCCCTGGGAATGCTTCCCCGCCGACCTGCAAGTCTCCGTTCAGGCCGAAAACCTCTTCAAACAGGTCAGAGAAATGGTTGGAAGTGAGTTGCGCGGCCAGGATCAGATGCTGCTGGATCGTTTCCGTGTCGCCATGGACAACGACTTGAACACCCCGGAGGCGCTCCAGCTTGTTCGCCAGGAGGCAAAGGAAGCCGTCGAGAAACAAGATATTGCTATAGGCTCCGAAGTATTGAGGCTCGCCTCCGTCCTGGGCCTCCAGTTCTAGCAGAAACAAAGAAAAAGCTCCTCATGCGCTGTTAATGCCATTGGGCAAGTAGTGCATGGGGAGTTTTATTTTTCTAGAAGCCCGAGAATCTGACCCTACCCTTAATCTTGTAGAAAAAACTTTCTGGAGAGCTTTCAGTCAAAAAGAAGATGAATTGATGGAAGATGAAAAATTATCAGAAGAAGATAAGCAGAAAGAGGCAAGACAATTTGGTAAAACGGCCATGGTTCAAGCCATTAGAGATGGAAAGGAATATATTCCAGAAATTGGTCGTTTTGCTATCTTAGTTGGACCAGCAACAGAAACATCGTGTACAGAAATATACGGGAAAGTTTGGGATGAACAATATAAATAAGTATTTAATAAAATAGAAAGAGGAAAAACATGCAAGATCAGAATGATCGTCAAAGGCTTGTTGAAGCTATAAGATCTTTCAACGCTCGTATGGCAACTATAGCAGAGCTCGAAAAAACGAAAATACAGGAGTATCCTTTTCCGCTTTCCTTGAAGCATTATCAACTTTACGCGCTTAGATATCCTGTAACTGGCGATATCATTACTGACTATGTTGCGATTGCTGAGAATCTTTCTCCCTGCATTCCTACAGCATGGTTTGATTTTGAGTATTTGCTTCAGGCTGATGGCTTTATTCTTACAACTCCAGAGCAGGCTTTAGAGTATGTTTTAACAGCCTTTGCTCTGCTGCCCTATATCAAAGGTCGTTTCTTTCTGATTTCTCACGCGAGAGATCTTCCTATTTGGGATGAGCAGAAGAAGCTTGAAATTATCTCTGGCTTTGAGCCGATCATTGCCCCACCTGCTGTCACCTTTTCTCACCAAGGATTTATTGTCACGTTCTATGCCATTCACGACAATATGCTGAAGCATTATAGTGTGTTGGTCTCGCCAACTGGACAAATGGAAGAGACTATCACGATGATCGCAGAGAAGCTTCCAATGCCGATTTATCGGTCTTTAACACTATAGACTAGTAAAAAGTCATGCGAACAGAAAAGGTAGCAGATATTTTTAGATAAGAGGGTTATATGCAAAGCTACGTTAAGATACAAAGAAAATTAGTAGAGGTGTTTGCTCCAAATTCAGAAATGTTCATCCAAACCAAAGTCACGAAATATCCGTTTCCTCTTCCACTGAATGTTTGTGAAATCTTTGTGTTTCGGATGTGGTTTGCGGAACCTACCACAATCTATGTAGCGACGGCTCCAGATCACGATCCCTTTCATTTATCTTCATTTGAGGTCTTCGAGTCTGTGCTTCAGGTTGACGGCTTCACGCTCTCGACTCCTGACCAGGCGCTGGCTTACACAAATACTGTATTTACCCCGGCCCCACCTCTTCCTGGCCTGTTCTACATTGTTTCTCGGGCCAATGACCTGCCAATTTGGGAGGCTGAAAAGCGTGATGAAATTATTGCCCGTTTCGAGTCGGTAATTACTTTACCCGCTGTGACCTCGACCGAGAGGGGATTATGAGGTGACATTCTATGCCTGCCGCGATGATACTTTGAGGTATTACACGGTTCAGGTCTCTCCCAGTGGGCATATTGAAGAAAGCAGTACGCTGGTCGCTGGGGATCTTCCTCTACCTGTTCGCGCAGATTAGAGTATAGGATCATAGGGCGTGGTGCTCGATAGAGCATGATGTTTCGCTTGCTTAAGAAGCTGCTTTTTATATCTAAGCTTGCCACGAAGATGACCCGGTGGAGACTCGTAGCTCGGCTGTTGATCCGCCGAAAGGAAACGGTGTTCTCCCACCTCTCCATCGCCACAACCATCCTTATGATGAGAACTGGGAAAGATGACCGAAGTCGGCCAGGAAACCCGCAATCGCTCCCGGTCCCACTGGCCTGATTGATCACCCTCATGCAAGTTCCCTTTCTACTCTTCCAGATAATAAGCCAGGAGAACAAGCAAGCCGCCCCAGACATGTTGATGAACTCCCTCTTCTGACTGTTCGATCTGCCTACCTTCAAGGTGCACGTACATACGTTCATTTCTTTTGATCATACTCAGGATTGAACAAGGACTCTAGTACCTGAATTATCAGACTAATTGACGTTTAACCTGTTCCTTGATTATTGTAAGAAGTGTGAAGATCTTCTATCAAGTCCAGCTAGAGAATCTTTTATAGAGGTGTAGTAAAATCAGTAATTTTAAAAATCAAACTGACTACAGAAGATTTTCAAGTCTCTCATTGAAGTGCTCGTGATGTCGTGAGCGTACACATTAACATAGTCTATGGCCGAGAAAGAAGGGTAACCTTCCAGATATGACCGCTTTTATATATGGCGATATTGCTCGCAGGTTTGCACCGCTATCGAGCACGAGAATATAGCCAGAGAGCGATTACTCCTTTCACACTCTGTAGTTTTGGCCTGGCTTTTGATGCCGTGAAAGACCAGGAACCTATTGAAATCGTTGTAGCAGGGAGTCCTGGTGCGGTCAAATAGGAAGAATATCGTCGAAACCATACCAATATAAACTTTCTTTAAGGAGGAAGTGATGATATCCAGAAATAATTCTAGCAACCAGCCAGGACGTGCTGGTTTACCTTACTGGAAGGGTATTACATCTATTCTGTTCATTCTCTCCATGGTCTTGACCGTTGTCGTGGTCCTGGTTGAGCCCAAAATCAGATCTGCCTTTGCCGACAACGCGGCTCCTACCTTGACGGTCAATGCCTCGTCCGATCGTTATCCCATTAGCCAGGACATTTATGGTATGAACCGGTATGCCCTGGACGCGGGCCTGTCCAAAGAGCTAGGGAATCCTGTGGACCGCCTGGGTGGTAACAATACCTCCCGCTACAATTGGAAGGCAGACTCCACGAATTCTGGTGATAACTACTACTATGCTGGCGGAGGCCATGGCATCTATATGGGAGATAGCAAACCCGAAACTAGCAACGGTACTGACACATCTTCTGCGGACCGCTTCGTGAACCAGGCGGCCAGTCAGGGCAGCAAAACTCTGATGACGGTGCCCATGGTCCCCTACATCACTAAGACCAGCGAACCTAATTGCTCTTATCCCAAATCCCTTTATCCCAATCAAGGTGTTTTTTCGACGGTAACCGTTGGCTATGGGGATGTTTGTGGTAATGGACGCGATGCCAGTGGCAAACACATCCTGGATACCAACATTGGCTTGAACAACGCGCCCAATAGTCCCGACTTCCAGAAAGCCTGGATTCAACACCTTGTCGCCACCCATGGCACGGCTGCCAATAAAGGCGTCAATATCTACAACCTGGATAACGAGCCCTCCATCTGGTACGACACACATGCCGATATTCATCCGGATAAAACCGGCTACGATGAACTGGTCAAGCTCTCCACTTCCTACGCCCAGACGATCAAATCGGTCGATCCTACTGCCGCTACTGCGGGCCCCGTCGACTTTGGCTGGTGTGGCTATCTCGGCAACTGCTTTGGCAAAGCCGGGGATGACTTCGCCTCCCACAAAAACACCTATCTGTCCGAATACTACCTCCAGCAGATGCACGCCTACGAGCAAACCCACGGCACCAGACTTTTGGACTACTTCGATGAACACTACTATCCCGAAGGCACCCCCAATGGCACCCTGTATTCGGCTACTGCTGGCAGTAGTGCCCTCCAGAAGGATCGCTTGAACTCGACGCGTTCCCTGTGGGACCCCACCTATGTGGAAAACAATTGGATCGGCCAGCGCGATGGAGCCATCAACCTGTTGCCCCGTTTCCATAACTGGATCAACAAAGATTATCCCGGTACCAAACTGGCTATCAGCGAGTACAACTTCGGCGGTCTGGAGTCCATGAATGGTGCCTTGACCCAGGCTGATGTCCTGGGCATTTTCGGACGTGAGAAGGTGGATCTGGCTACCATTTGGGGCCCACCAACTCCTGATCAGCCTGGTGCCTATGCCTTCCGTATGTATCGCAACTACGATGGCAAGGGCAGCAAATATGGTGACACCTGGATCAAGTCCAGCAGCAGTGACCAGAGCCAACTGGCCGTCTATGGCGCTCAGCGCAGTAGTGATCAAGCGCTTACATTGATGATTATCAACAAAACTGGCAACGCTTTGACCAGCAACCTTTCCCTCACCGGGGCCAATCCCACAGCCAAGGCTCAGGTTTATACCTATAGCAGCGCTAATCTCAAGGCTATCGTCCGCCAACCCGACCTCGCAGTCAACGCCAGTAAGATCACCACTACCTATCCTGCCAATTCCATCACCCTGCTCGTTGTCCCTACCAATGGGAAGATCTCGAATAGTGGCAAGGTGCTAACAGGAAGTGTTATCAGTGATCAAGGTGGTGCATTGTATCGAAGTCGAAACACCGCTAATAAAGCATTTGATGGCAATACTACAACATTTTATGATGCAGCAAAGACAACGGGAGCCTGGACAGGGATTGACCTGGGAAAGGGAAATACTGCTGTCGTCAATACCATCAAGTACTACCCACGCCCAGGCTATACATATCGTATGGTAGGAGGCTCCTTCCAAGGAAGCAACGACCTGAGTAACTGGACGACATTGAGTACCATTCGCAGTGATCCAGGGTTACAATGGACAACGGTTAACGTGACCAATACAACTGGCTATCGCTACCTGCGCTACCTCTCAGCCAGTACAGGAAGCTTCGGTAACGTCGCCGACATTCAGTTTATTGGTAACAGTGGTGGCTCTACGAGTCCTGTTAATACACCCTCCTCAACACATCATTAGGGTTTCTCGAAAGTCCAAAGGAGGTGAGAAAAGAAGAGTCCATCCGTTAAAATGAACTCATCGTCAATGGATTTCTTTGAGGAGAGACCCTTCGTAGACTCTTCCACAGTACTTCAAGAAGTCAAGATACAAGCAGCTATGACACAAAATTGGACAAACTCACACGTTTGTCCAATTTTTTCGGCAATCCGCTCTTACGTGAGACCCAGTTCCTCGCTCCTCTGGAGAAAAAGATCCATCCTGTGTAATATTTCTCTAGGCTGTGTGACCTTCGAGATAACGCTTCAGCGCCTCTAGCGTTCGGTGATTTTCATCTTGTGTCGCCTGTACGATCATGGGATGCATCAATCGAAGTAATCCTCCTGTCGCGATCGTACCGGTTCGTTCCAGATGGGTTCCAGTTTCTGTGGGGGTCAGTTCGTAGCGAATGGTGATAGCAAGATCATTTTTTCGGTGGCCTGATGGAACAGCAGGAGACTCTCGGGCTGATACTCGCGTACTTTACCATAGAGAGTGTTTTCCGGAATCCGATCGAAGTAGGTTGTGCCTTGCTTCATAGGAATGTCGGATACATTCACGGTCCCGCGATAGGTTTGCGAGGTAGAGAGCCAGCGTTTATATCCCGATGTGTCAGCAAGGGCTGCGAAAACGTCGGTTGGTGGACAATCGATTATCGATGTTGAGTGCGCTGACTGTTGCTCGCATGGATGGGATTGAGCCGCCAAGATCGGTGACAAGCTTGTGAGCAAGCTGAACCGCTGAGGCCGGGTTCTGTCCTGTATAGAGGTTACGGTCGACGGTAATGAAATTGAAGTATGGGATTGCACCAATTGAGCTATTTTTTATTCCTCCAGATAATGAGCCAAGAATTTGCTGTAGAGCTCCGGCTGGTCAGCCTCGATCCATTGCAGGGGCTGGAAGAGGGCACGCGACAGACCGAGATCCTGGGCCTGTTGCAGGCTAATCATCGCCTCGGTGTCCTTGCCTGTCCAGAGACAGGCCATAGCTTTCCAAAAGTAGGCGTCAGGCTCGTCTGGCTGGAATTCGATGAGCATTTGGGTCTCTTTTTCGGCCTCAGCATAGTGTTCCTGGAACCAGCGCGCGACCGACTGACAGAGGTGTCCTTCATAGGTATCTGGTGCGTGTTTGGATAGGCTTTCCAGGTTTGCCAATATTTCCTGGCTGGGACCATGAGCGCTCAGATCCGTCCATTGGGCCATCCAGCCAGCGTTAACATGGCCGGGCTCCAGATCCCAGCAGCGGCTATAGGCCTCGGCTGCCCGCTCAGGATCTCCCTGGCGCAGATGATAGTTCCCAAGCAGATACCAGGTGTCACTATCGTCAGGCTTGAGGCCGATTGTCTGCTCATAATCCGCGATTGCTCGTGTGTAGTCCCCCATCGAAGCATAGGCCATGCCACGCTGTCGGTATAATATGGCGTCCCGCTCTTGCGCCTGCTCGTCCAATCCATCCGCCATCTCTAGAGCGTCGGAGAGGCTCTCGATCGCCGCGAGATAGTCGCCCTGACGCAGCAGAAGCTGGCCCCGCTCACCGAAAACCCAGTCGGGTCGGCTTCCGTTCTCCAAGGCCTGACTGAGATCGGCCAGAGCCTCACGATTTTTCTCCATCTGCGCGTATATCTGGCTGCGGTAGACGTAGGCATCACTTTTTCCAAGATCTATGGCCTGGTTGAAGTCTAGCAGGGCCTGATGGTTGCGGTGCTGATACTGATATAGTTTGCCCCGCGCCATATAGGCAATCCCATAATCGGGGATCATCTCAATCGCACGATTGAAGTCGGTCAGGGCCTGCGTTTGCTGATTGAGGAGTTGATAAATTTCGCCCCGCTGCACATAAGGCCAGGCATTATGGGGATTAAGCTCCATCGCTTTAGAAAAGTCTGCCAATGCCTGAGCGTAATTTTGCATGTCTCGATAGGCGAGGCCACGGCTACCATAGGCCCAGGCATAATCAGGCTTAATGGCAATCGCTTGATTAAAATCGTCGATGGCTCGATCATACTCATGGATCTGAGTATAGGCGATACCCCGGCTTCCGTGTGTCCAGGCGTGCCGTGGGCGTAGTTCAATCGCCTTATCAAAGTCGGTGATTGCTTCAATGTAGCGTCCCATCGCGGAATAGCTGCCACCGCGATCGTGATAGAGTTGTGAGAGCTGCTTTTGGGAAAAGTTTTTCTCGGCACTCAGTCGTTTGATCAGCAGGCTGGAAGCTTCCAGAAACTCGGGACTGGCGGGGAGCGCTTCAATGTAGCGGATCAGCAGTTGGGCGGCCTCGCGAGCATCCCGGTTCACCGTTAGATGAGGCAGATCAGCGCTACTCTCTTTATCCTCTGTAATCCAGGACCCGGCCAGAGCCTTCAGACGGCTGAGGATCTCGCCGGCCTGATCGGGTTGTCGAAAGATTCTTAGAACCTGTCCAATCCCCTGGTTATGGCTGGTCTGATCGGGTAAGAGTAAGAGTTGCTCAGCTAGAGCCAGCGTGAGGTCTCGCCATTCCTCTGTTTTATAGATGTTCTCGGGATCTTCCTGTCTCCTCGCTTGAATCTGCTGGTGATAATGGTCCGCGATTAGTCGGCGTGTCTCATAGTATCTCGTGGGGGAGCGTTGAAAAAGGTAGCGACTGAAGAGCTCCTGTGAGTGATCATGGTAGCTATAGCGGCCATTGAGATCGTGAGACTCGACAAAGGGTTGCTCTACCAACCAGTGATAGAGTGAGTGGCGCTCCTGATCTGGAATATAAGGAAAGATTGCCAGATCATCTTGATTGAATGGACGGGTCAGTAGCGCGGCATCCTGGGCTATCTCGCGCTTAGTTTCCTCTTCTCGTGGAATCCAGCGTAGATAATTCTCGATCACGTTAGCTGTGGGATAAATCTGTCCGGCGGTATTGCTGGTCAGCAATCCCAGATAGAGTGGCAGGCCGCGCGAGAGCGCGCGGATCGTCTCGATGCGAGCGGGATCGGTAATCCCCCGCGCCGTCAGATAGATCTCTGTCTCTTCCCGGTCGAAACTATTAAGATTGATGGTTCTTAGGGTATCTGAACTGATATGTTCTTGCCATCGCGTCAGGTCGCGTGTGACCAATCGGTTTAAGGGAAGGCGGCCAGCGATCACAAACACCACATTATCTTGAATATTCATCTCAAGCAGATCGAGGAGCCAGGGGAGGATCTGGTCGGATATCTGTTCAAACGTATCGATGCAGAGCAGGATACGTTTGCGCCTTTTCATACGTCTGGGCTCTAAAAGCATTGCCGGAGTCGCGGCATGGTGCCAAAGCTCAGTAGTGAAGGCCTGTGTCAGGCGATGGATGGAGTCCAGGGCCTGATGCAGATCTTGCTGCTGACGACGGTTCTCCATCTGCTTCACAATGAAGTCTGCCGTGACCTGTGTGAGTGGGCCAGCGATTGGTACATTCTCGACAATCGATCCAGCGATATCGGGAGCGCGACGCAGAATGTTGTCGCGATCGCCGTCACCCTGTCCAAAGAGCCGCCAGAACGTCTGATGGTGTTCGCGGAGCGCCCGACTGAAGCCTCCCTCCATCCCGAGCTGCTCGGCCCAATGTTGCATAATATGCATAGGGGTTGCCTGACGCTCATCGACAAGAGCAACTTCGCAGTAACCGCTATAATCAGAACATTGAGTCTCGTGGATAAAGCGTTTTAACAAGCTGGTTTTGCCAACACCGGCGTTACCGGCGATCGAGATAATATTGTGCGTTGGCTTCTCTGGTCTTAGAATGAGTTCTGCAAAATAATGCATCTCGCTGGCGCGCCCTATGAACAAGTGGCGGGGATCAAGCACTGATGGAGTCTCATTGGGCTCCGGAGAGTCATGAAAATTCACGAAAGGCATTGTCCTAAACCTCGCTCGTATTTTACTGCCTATAGCCGGAAAGGAACTGGGGCCGCCAGCGATTTCACTGGTCTTTTGTATGATAGAGGATGGTATGATCGCCTGTCAATTATCTTCTCGGTTGGATTTGCATATCCGGAGGTATTGCTGAAGAAGATGAAGCAAAGAAAAGAGATCCATCTCTAGAACAGATCTCTTTTCTTTTAGAGGATATAGCAGAGGGCAATGGTAAAGCAAATACTAAAAAATATGGCAGCCAGGACCAGATACTCCATCACGCCCGGATAACGTCGATACATTTTCAGACGGCGGCGGTTCTGAAGCTGCACCATCTGTTCCTGTACCTGCCCTAAGAACAGTAAATGTGAGAACACAATAGAGATCCTCCTCTCTCTTATAAATATTGTATAGGGAAAAGTCAAGAAATTATAAAGAAATTGTTTTTAGTACGTTTTATTTTTCTAAAATGTCTCAGTTGCCCATTGACTGTAGGAGCTAGAGGCTCCTACAATCCAGAAATAACGGTTATATACGTGTAAGGTTTAGGAAAGCAAGCGATGAGTAATCTTCCGCCGTCGCCATCGGAGCCGGAACAGACCCCGAGCCTGGAACAAACGTTGCGAGAGGCCGAAAAACGACGCATCCAGCGTTTATCGCGGGGCAGTTCTAGAATTATTGTACCCAGCTTTGGTGAGAAAGTTCTGCCAATCTTGCTGGTGCTCATGGAGTCGTGCTGTGCTGTGGGTCTGCTATTGGCTCAGAGCGTCACTGTCTTTTTTGGCTCAGCGGAGCCATTATTGCCGCTCTGGTCGCCTCCGCTTCTTTCACTTACAACCTTTTATCTTGTACGGAGGCAGCAGGAGAACGTGGCCTCGCGCGAGCAATTGCATACAGGTGGGCAAAGCCTGCTGGCTGTTGGTTTCTTGCTTGTCCTGCTTTTTCTTATCTGGCTTCGCTTTTATACGGCTCAGTTTTTTCTAGATCCTCGCTGGCTCCTGTCCCTCTGTAGTGACTTTCTCTTTTTTAATGCTTATGCCTGGCAAACGCTGGCGATCTCTTCTGTCTCTTTGCTCCTCGGTTGGCGTGGTACCCGGTTGGCGGATCACTTAATTGAGCCCTCGCATGTGACGCGTGAGCTCTGGGTGGGTGGGGGCTTGCTCATCCTGGCGATCCTGGTCTGTGGGGGAAGAGATCTCCCGCCATCGCAAGCATATAATCAACCAACATTGCTGGTGCTAACCCCAACCTTTCTCTCGCTTGGCTTGATGGCCCATGCCCTGGCAAATACTACTTTTGTGAGACGCTTTCACACGTTTGGTCTGGAGCGGAACAATAATCCTCAGGAGCGTTCACTCACACTTTTGCTGGCCTTCTGGGGTCTCCTGACCACTCTTCTGGTTGTAGGTCTTGGCCTTTTGCTGAACCGAGAGATCTTTGATGGCCTGTTACACCTGTTGGGATATCTGGCTATTGTGTACGATTTTATAGCTCAGGTTCTCGCCTTTATTGTAGTGGTGGTGGTCACGCCAATCTTCTGGCTTTTGGAAAGATTGCCCTTTCATCTCCCGCACCTCAGGCAGATTAACCCGCTGTCCAACCCCAGTGTCATAGCGTCAGCGGCCCCAAATAGACCAGATATTTACGCTCTGCTTGTCCTGGCGATAAAGATCATTGTACCGGTGGTGGTCCTGATAACTGTCTATCTGCTGGCGCGAAAGATCTTCCGTTCCCGAAGCATTCTACTGCGGAAGCGAGAGGAGATCACGCACGAGAGTTTTTGGTCCTGGTCGTTGTTCTGGAGTCAGATTGTCGGTATCTGGCGCGCGTTTGTGAACCGTCTGTTGCGCCGTTCTCCTACGAAAGAGGTTGAGAGCTTACAAATTTTTGAAGTTGAAGGGCGGAGCGACTCGGCAGCTCGTTCGGTGCGAGAGATTTATCGTGCGTTTTTATATGCCGCCATGGGACAGGGCTATACGCGCAAACGCAATGAGACGCCGGGGGAATTCGAGGCGCGCTTGCAGCAGACCTCACTGGCCGATCCAAATCTTGAGGCGTTGACGCGTACCTATAGTGGAGTGCGTTACGGAGATGAAAGTATAGAAGAGGACAGAATCAAAGATCTAAGAGGGCGTTGGGAAGATCTGGAGCGGCGCTGGCAACGCGCCCAAAGGTAACCTGTTCAAAGTCAGGCTACAATCTGGCCGCTGTCAATATGACGTTTATGCGCCTGCTCCAGAATTTCCTTTGGAAAACTAGTAAAGTCGGTCGCGGTAATAAAAACTTGCTCATGCTGATAGATCTGCTCAAGCAGAAATTCTCGACGACGGCTATCCAGTTCACTAAACACATCATCAAGGAGCAGAACCGGCTCCTCGCCCGTGTGGGAGCGCATATACCCAAGTTCCGCGAGCTTGGCTGAGAGGGCGGCTGTTCGTTGTTGGCCACGGGAGCCATAGGTCTGCATATTAATCCCGTTCACTAGAAAATCTAAATCATCACGATGGGGACCCAACAGACAGACCCCTTGCTGTATCTCCTTTTTGCGGTTCTCCAACAATTGTTGGCGGAAATGGACCTCGGCATCAATTGGAGCCCAATCGGGATGGACCGTAAACGAGGGCCGGTAGACAATCTGGAGATGTTCTTTGCCGCCGCTAATCATCGTCTGAAATGTATCCACCTGATTATTGATTGCTTTAACCATAAGCTCGCGTTCCGAGACCAGCAGGCTTGCCATACTCACCATCTTCTCATCCCAGAAGTCCAGCATTCGAGGATCTTCACGACGTTCACGGATCTGTTTCAGCAGGGCCGAGCGTTGAGTAATCAGCTTACGATACTGTTGCCAGGTCTGGCAGTATTGGGATTGAAGCTGGCAGAGCGAACGATCCAGGAAGCGTCGCCTATCCTCGGGAGAGCCGTCGATCAGACTAAGATCGCCGGGAGCGAAAAGCACCACCTTTAATTGCCCAAACATATCAATTGAGCGTTTGCGGACACCATTGATCTTCACCTGTTTGCGAGGTGTATTTGCCGGCATCTCAATCCGGGAGACGCTCCCAACCTGTTCGGGTATCTCAGGTGGGTTGGGATCAAAGATCGCCAGCGAGATATCTATCTCATCCTTTTGACGGCAGACCTTTGCTTGCAGGCGCGCCACATGGTCCAGTGCGCGCCAATTCACCACCTCGCGATCGGTGCTGGCATGAAAGGAATTGCTAGTAGAAAGCATCGCAACCGCCTCAAGCAGATTCGTTTTACCCTGAGCATTATCACCATAGAACAGAAAGAGGCCTCGCCCAAGAGAGAGCGAAAGCTGATCGTAATTGCGGAATTGATGCAAGCCAAGTTGAGTGAGATACATATGTTGTCCATAAAGAGAAAGTGGGTGGGTCTGAACAAAACAGCCCACCCAAAAAGTCTTTTAGCGATTACTGTGCATAGGCATAATGACGTACGTATAGTCAGCGGCACTAATCGGGCGGATGACGCCGGGCTTGGTCGCCGAAGAAACTTCGACCGCTACCTCAGGTGTATCAATTACATTTAGCACATCCACGAGATATTTTACATTAAAGATAATCTGGATCTCGGGCCCATCGACCGCCGCGTTCAGCGTATTAATGTTATCGCCCAGATCCTCCGCGTTCGCCTCAATTGTCACCGCGCCAGCCTCTTCACCTTCCTCAGGATCAGAAATCTTCAGCCGGGTGATGTTTGAGCTGCTGCGCGCGAAAAGGGCAGCAGGTTTTACGGCCTCTGAAAACTCTTTCGTCTGTACGACCGCGCGGGTAGTATGCTCTTTTGGAATAATCTGACGGAAATTTGGAAAGTTCCCCTCGATCAATCGCGAGACCAGATCCACCTGCTCTGAGTGGAACAGAACCTGACTCCGGTTTGGCGTCACAATCATCTGAATGCTGCCCTCTGCCGGTAGAATACGCGCCAGCTCGGTCAAGGTTCGTGCTGGGATCAAAATATCGCTATGCTCATCTTCGCCTGGTAGGGGGGCCGTCCGCACAGCCAGCCGGAAAGCATCGGCGGCGGCGAACGTGATCTTCTCATCCTTTACCTGGACCAGCACACCCGTAAAGACCGGACGGGTATCATCATCGGCAGCCGCGAAAGCCACCTGGCTAATCATCTCCTTAAGGAGACGAGCATCCAGAGAGATTGGCGACTCGCCACCCTCCGACGTTGGAATTAAAGGATACTCCGAGGGGTCCATTCCTTTAATGTTCGCGCTACTCCGCAGGCTCTTCACGCTCATCGTGTGGGTCTCTTCGCTGACCGCGATCTCTACGATATTCTGAGGCAAGCTATTCACAAAATCCGTGATCAACCTGGCAGGGACCGTTGTATTGCCCTCCTCGGCCACCTGAGCATCAACCCAGCAGTTAATCCCAATCTCCAGATTGGTCGCTGAAAGTTTTAATCGGCCCTGATCGGTCGTCAACAAAATATTTGAAAGGATTGGAAGCGTACTACGGCTGGAGACCGCATGGCTTACAGTTGAAAGCCCACGGCTCAGATCCTGCTGTTTACACGTAATTTTCACGAAGAGCCTTCCTCCACAACCAAAAATATTTGCAAAATAATCTCTTAAACAAGTCCCCCTAGTATACTCCATAGAGGAAAGAAGAACAAGAATTCTAGGATAGAGTCGCTTGCTTATGGATCTGGTTTATTTCCAGGCTTGCCACAAAGACGACCCCAGTTGGGAACGCGCCAGAAGGAACAGGTTTCTCTTACCTCAACGCAACCCAGAGCGGTTACCTGTCAGAACCACAGGCCAACTACTTCCTGGAACCTTAATTTTGTTTTTCTGAGCGCTTACTGAGTAACGTATTGAGTTGCACCACCACCTGCTGAAGATTTCCCTGGAGGTAAAGGCCCGGAACATGCGAGACCAGATGACTGTTTTGGAGAAACGCCTGTCCACCAAAGGTAAAAATTGGCCTGGGCTCTGGGAGACTCTCAATCCGTTTTCCCAAATTAATTAATGCCGCCAGATAGGCCGGCATTGTGACAGAGACACAGATAAGAGCTGGTGAGAGCCCCTGGACCGTTTGGACCAGACCCTCGATCTCAATGCTCTGCCCCAAATAGGCGACCCGATTATGTGCGCGGCGCAGAAAAAGCGCCAGCATGAGCGAAGCCAGTTCATGTGGCTCACCGGGTGCGCAACAAACAATGGAGAGCGAACCATCTTTCGGGCTGGGAGTGACATGCAAAAGATTTGAAAGCAGGCCGCGAAAAAAATTGCTGGCGAAATGCTCCATTGAGACCGTAATCTTTCCTTGCTCCCAGAGCTGGCCGATCCGCCAGAGCGTGGGCGTAATTAACTCCAGGCAGACCTGCTCTACGGGATAGATCGCGAACATCGAGGCCATCAGTAATCCGGCCATTCCGTCATCCAGCACCTGAAAAGCCTCGATCAGACGATCTTGTACCAGACGCATATTGTAAATACCGGAGTAGTTGTGCTGATCGTTCTCGGTTGGAGACCAGTTCTGCATAAAAGATTGATCAGGAGCGTAAAAAGACAAAGCATGACTCTCTTGTTTTTCTGGAGCGGGCTCCTCAGTCTGAGGTGAGGCTGAAGGCGTGGTAGGAGGATCGATGGGGGGAAAATCAGCCTTTTTTTTCGTAGCACCTATCTGCTGTTGCTCTTCCTGCATATGACGGAAAAGAGCAATTGCCTGACTAATTGACATTCCATGGTCGATCCGCTCTTTTAGCCAGTGGATCATCATAATATCGCGTTCAGAGTAAAGGCGGTACGTATTATTCGCTCGTTCAGGCGATAGAAGTGTATAACGTCGCTCCCAGGCGCGTAATGTAGGGGCCGGTACGCCGGTCTGCTGAACCACAGCTTTAGTGTTAAAGACAGGTGCATCTGAGTAACGAGCGAGATCGGGCCACTCAATCTGTCCCTCGCGTACAGCCATACGTGTTCTCCCGTGTATTCTGTACTTTATACGTTTCCGTGTGTGCATTGAATGGGCAAACTATATCACATTCTAATAGATAAGTCTATTTTTTGCACAACTTTTGTCCAGGGATCACGAAATGCAAATGCGGCAAAAACAGTACTATCAGCACCCGTCTTCTCTATTGACCACGGCAACAGGAAGAGAAAATGTGTGTCCCTTGACAAGGCTAAGAAACGTTTGTTATGATGGCCGAGGCCATCGTATCCATAAAAAAGCGCAAGGTTCGTCAGCAGACACCTCTTTCAACGTACGGTGTTGCCAGTAACATATGTTTAGATACACCGAACTCCCACCGGATTAACAAGCGTTCGTGTCCAACACTCACCTCTGCTATTTATCAGGACGTGCAGTGAGCCCAAAATGGGCCTTATGGCTTTTTAGAGCCAGGACCGTGATAAGATTGTGGGCGTAGCCTCTCTCATTCAGGCTGCTCAGCCTTTCTTGCACACGTACATGGACAAAGCAACAGCCTTGCATAGGCTGTTGAGGAGATTGGTAGAAGGCCTCCACCCACGCCTTCAGCCCCTCCTTCCTTGAACCGGTTAGAGGAGAACAGGTAAGGAGAACAACTCAAGATGTTTGCAGTTATTAAAAGTGGTGGACGCCAATACAAGGTTTCTGTTGGTCAGAAGGTGGAAGTGAACTCCCTGGCAGTCGCCGAGGGAGAGCAGATCCGCCTGGAAGAGGTCCTATTGATCTCTGATGCTGATCGCACCCTGGTCGGTGCTCCTTTAATCGCCGATGCCGCCGTTCTGGCTACCGCAACCACACATAAGCGCGGTGAGAAGCTTATTGTCTTCCGCTACAAATCGAAGAAGCGCTTCCGCCATAAACGCGGCCATCGTCAGGAACTCACCTTACTCACGATTGACGATATTATTGCCGATGGAAAAAGCTTGGTTTCCGGCGAGAAGAAGAAAGCAACTGCTCCCGCTGAGAGGACCCCTTCTGTCACCACAACTCCCCTGACTCGGACTGCTCCCGTTTCGGAAGAGCCGCCCGCCGTCGAACAGTAACTGCTCGGGTCCACTTTTTATGTGGATTGAGTTATAGCATACAAGTAAAGGTAAAACAGATGGCACATAAAAAAGGAATGGGTAGCTCGCGTAATGGTCGCGATAGCAAGCCGAAAATGTTGGGAGTCAAACGGTTTGATGGTCAGCTTGTGAGCTCCGGCAGCATTATCGTCCGTCAGCGCGGCACCAAAATCGCCCCCGGTGAGAACATTGGCGTTGGTAGAGATCACACATTGTATGCGTTGATCGACGGCTACGTGAAGTTTGGTCATCAGAGCCGTACCAAAAAGAAGGTTAGTATCTATGAGACATTTGAGGGTCGCCCTTCCGTCCAGGAGCTAATCGATCAGGCCATGGCTTCAATGGGTGAAGATGTCGAGATTGAGGCTTAAATAAGTCCTGCGATGCATCCATCAAAGAAGCCTCCGGTTCGCGAACCGGAGGCTTCTTGCTGTTACTGAAAGTTACTATTGATCATTGTCAATTCGCTGGTCCCACTTGAGGAACTGCATTGGGGTCTTGAGCCGGTGCAACTGGTTGGGGGACCTGGTTTGTCTGACCATTTGGCATCTGCATCTGCTGCGCTGGCTGATTGGGGCAACTAATGATAAACTGCGTAGTATTCGCATCCGACTTCACGGAAAGCACACATGGCTGACCATTAAAATTAATCGTTGCCTGGCAGTTATTGATCATATTGCCGTTTAACATACATTGAGTAGGCATTCCCATACCAATACCAGCGCCGGCAGTGCCAGCACCGGCACCAGCGCCAGCACCGTTCCCGGTGGGGACTGTAGGAGTAGGAGCGGTAGTTCCATTCCCAGCGGGGACTGTAGGAGTAGGAGCGGTGGTTCCATTCCCGGTGCCGTTCCCAGCGGGGACTGTAGGAGTAGGAGCGGTGGTTCCATTCCCGGTGCCGTTTCCTTTCCCAGCAGCCGGGACAGCCTGACCATTAATGGTGGCCGAGATAGCAACGCCATTACCATCGGTCTGTACCGCGATCGGGCTGGGCTTCTTCAAGAGATTTGTACAATTGAGACCCTGAGCACCATAGCTAGCAACAAACCGCTGAGCGAGGAAGGTCAGGAGTGAGTTGGCCGCACCCGCATCTGGAGATGGCCGGTTCTGGAGAATGTTCGCGTCCATCATTATGCGTTTAGGCTGAATCGTTGCATAATTTTGACAATAGACGGTTGTGCTCGACAGCCCCTGATTGGCGACAGGGGCCTGATCCACACCGATGCGGTAAGCGTTCAGCTTCTGCATATTGATATTGCCATTCAGCAGAACCATGGGATCACGGTTAGGAATCTGAGCGACCGGAGCGGCTTGATGTTGCGCCGCCTGAAGCTCGTTTAGAGGTAGAGAGGGAACCGTCGCACCTGGATCAGCGAGGTCGGTAACCATCCAGGGCTTGCAGCCTAGGGCTCCATCTAGAGCCACAGCTAACAACCGATTATCGCTGGCATTCACCTGAGTTTGAGCGTTCTGTAGTTTAGCGGCATTGGCTGCGGTCATTTGCGCCGTTTGCCCATTCGCTGTAGTTAGATATGTTGTTGTGACGTTATCGCTCTGGTCCATGTCTACGACAAAGAAATCGCGAACCGTGGGGCAGGCTAACCCATCGTTGGCTGTACCTAGAGCCGGAGGAACCAGTTTACCACCTTTAATCGCTTGATTCGCGGCCTTGAAGAAGGCTGGCGCGTTACAATAGGCGAACTGGCCGAAGATAGAGCCATTTACCCCATTAACACACTTGCCCTGGTTCAGGCTGCCATTCTGGTTTTTGAGCGTCAGGTTTCCACCGTTGTAACCAAACCAGAGGCCCACAACCGCGTTCGCTGGAAGTTTGGGAACTACAGGCGCAACGGCTGCCTGAGCGCCTTTATCAACCACCAGAGGATTGTAAGCAGAGATCTGTCCTGTAGCTGGATCAAAGACGGCCCCCTGCACAAATGCCCCCTGAGTGGGATTAGCCTCGTTACAGGGACCTTTCGCCGGATCGGTCGCAACCAACTGATAGGGGGTCGCGAGTCCTTTAGCTGTCAAAGGCTGCGGGGGGACAATTAAAGTACAATCAGGGTTGACAGCGGCAACCCCGGCTGCATGTGAGGCAATGCGTGGGATCAAAACAAATACAACTCCCGCCCCCAGCAGGATTGCGATCGAAGCAAGGATACCAACTAGCATAAGCGGCGAAAAACCACGCCGCACGCCGTTGCTACCCGTGGTCCTAAATTCAAATGTACGCATCTAAACAAAATCCTTCCACTACAGTTTAATGTAGTTGCTGTGATCAGACCTGTTGATGATTCAACATATGCTGTGATGACAACACACGTCTACTCTGTCCGATTTTTGCAAATCCAGAATAATTGGCTACGTAAGCCAGAAAAAGACAAACCTTACCTCGCCTGTTAAGCGTGTTCAGAGCCATCTAGCTCCTCTGAATATTTCCCCCGGCTATTTAGAGGTAATTTGGGTTGTTTATCTAGAATAAGTGGCGGAATAGTATAGATACGTAGGAATAGATGAACCATGGAAATTCATGAATATACATAGTTTTTAATGTAAATTTCATCTTCGTGCCTCGGTTGAGATATTACCATAGTCTATAGTGATCTTGTTGCCAGTTGCTAAAAATTAGCATAAAAGTACCGAAGCGTCGTAAATCACCTTTGCTTGATAGTGTATAGAGATTTGTCAACAAATGGCGATCTATAATTCTGATGGGATATACTATAGAGGCAGGAAGATTGTATTTATTTTTTTCATGCTGTCTTTAACTTGAATGTATTTGAAAGGGTGGTATATGCGAGCGATTATTAGCGTTGCCAATCGAGAGGGCCTGACGGAACTGGCGCGCGAATTGCAAGCAATAGACGTGGAAATCTTTTCCACCAGTGGGACGCATGCCGCTTTACGTGAGGTGGGGCTGAAGTCCTCCTCAGTGAGCGATCTGACGCACTTCCCAGAGATCCTGGATGGGCGGGTGAAAACGTTACATCCAGCGGTACTGGGTGGTATTCTAGCTCGTCGTGACGAGCCCTCTCATCTCAATGAGATGCAGGCGCACGATATTTCCGCCATTGATCTTGTAGCTGTCAACCTGTATCCTTTCTCTCAGACTGTGGCGCGCCTAGAGACTACTCTGGAGGAGGCTCAGGAGCAGATCGACATTGGAGGCGTGACGCTGATCCGCGCCGCCGCCAAAAACTTTCAACATGTGGTTGTGCTTGTCCGGCCTCAAGATTATCTATCGGTGATGCAGGAGTGGCGCAGCGAGGGGAGTGTCAGTCTAGAGACCCGGCGTCGCCTGGCCTCGATCGCCTTTCAACACACTGCCAGTTATGATAGCGCGATCGCCGAGTATTTGCGTCAGCAGACCTCTGACTTTTTCCCAGAAGATGTGACATTGCCGCTGAAACGGGTGCAGACGCTGCGCTATGGTGAGAACCCTCACCAGAACGCCGCCTTCTATCGCTGGCCGGAGACCGCTCCCGGTTCTGCGACTGTCGCGGGGGCCGAGGTGCTGAATGGGAAAGAGCTCTCGTTCAATAATCTGTTGGATTTAGATGCAGCCCTGACCTCCGTTGCTAGCTTCACCGCGCCAACCATCTCGATTATTAAACATACAAACCCCTGTGGACTGGCCTGTAGCGACTCTCTGGTCGAGGCGTATCGCAAAGCGCACAGCGGAGATCCAGTCTCAGCCTACGGTGGGATTATTGGCAGCAATCGGATGATTGATGAGGCTACGGCTCAGGAGATCTGTCAGCTTTTTTATGAGGCGATCATCGCGCCGGATTATACGTCTGAGGCTCTGGCAATTCTCCGCCAAAAGAAAAATCTGCGTATCCTCGCGACTCATAGTCCGATTGATCCCAAAAACAATACAACACATGCCCTCAAAACCGGTCGTCTGGATATCCGCAGCGTCAGTGGAGGGTTGCTTTTGCAGACCCCGGATTTTGTCAACGAGCAAGATCTTAATTATACGGTGATGACCGAGCGTGAGCCGACGCTAGAAGAGGTGACCGATCTGATGTTCGCCTGGAAGGCGGCTCAGCATGTTAAGTCGAACGCGATCGTTCTGGCGCATAAGCTGACCCTTGTTGGCGTAGGGGCTGGACAGATGAACCGCGTTACCAGTGTGCAGATTGCTGTCAAGAAGGCAGCGGATCGGGCGCGGGGCGCTGTTCTGGCTTCTGATGCCTTTTTTCCATTCGCTGACGGAATTGAAGCGGCGGCCCAGGTCGGTGTGACAGCCATCATTCAACCGGGAGGGTCTATTCGCGATGAAGAGACCATCAAGACCGCCAACCATTACGCGATCGCGATGATCTTCACTGGAAGACGGCACTTCCGCCATTAATGCTCAGCATACAAAAAAGCAGGAGGATAGTTTCCTCCTGCCATATTTGTTTGATGGATACTATCAGGCCACAAGCTCATCTGAGAAGAAGCGGACCCACAGAACTACCACAGCCAGACCGCCGACCAGAGCAAAAAAGCCAACGGCACCGCCGGCCTCATTCGCGGGATCTTTGAACGGGTAAAAAATGATCATTGCCAGCCAGGCGATTGTCAGGATCACAGTCAGGCTCAGCTTGGTTGACTCCGCGCTAGAGCGATAGAAAATGTGATAGGCCACAATCACAAGCAGGCCGATCAGGATCGCTGTGAGCCTTAAGGGAGCAATAATGTTTGCCCCAAAGTCAATTACGAGCGTGGGCGAAATAAAAGTAAAACAGCAGACCCACAGCAGGCCCAGGATGATACCCCCAAGAACCTTGCCTAGCTGCACAGAATTATTCACGACGTATGGCTCCTTTCGAGGAGTATTGAAATGATTATAGCCATCTGCACAGGACACGTGCGAATACATCCTATTGTAGTCCCTGAGACTACTAGAAATCAACCTTTTCTTTTTTGAACAATGTTTTCCTCTCTGGAAAGGATTGGAGTATCAGATGCAAAACTTTTCTTCTTATGTAACGTTAAGCGAAGAGGTTCGCGATGCTTTAGAGCAAGATCGTCCCGTGGTGGCTTTGGAGTCCACGGTGATCTCTCACGGCCTCCCGTATCCTGATAATGTAGAGGTTGCTCTCCAGATAGAGAAGACGATCCGCGAGGAAGGAGCGGTCCCCGCGACAATCGCGATCCGTGAGGGGAAGATCCTGGTCGGGCTTTTGCGAGAGCAAGTAGAGGAATTGGGGACCACGACTGGCGTACTTAAGGTGAGCCGAAGGGATCTTGGACTGGCTCTGGCTACTGGCAACCTGGGAGCAACTACGGTTGCTGGAACAATGCTCTGCGCCAGTCTAGTCGGTATCCGCTTTTTCGCGACTGGAGGAATTGGCGGTGTCCATCGCGGCGCGGCCTCTACGATGGATATTTCCGCTGACCTGACCGAGCTAAGCAAAACTCCGGTTCTGGTCGTTTGTGCCGGCGCTAAGTCAATTCTGGATCTAGATCTGACATTAGAGTATCTGGAGACACAGGGTGTGCCCGTTCTGGGTTGGGAGACCGACGAGCTTCCCGCTTTTTATGTTCGCAAGAGTGGGCGCAGACTTCAGCAACGAGTGGATGATCTTACTCAACTTGCAGCGATTGTCCGGGCCCATTGGGATTGTGGTCTGGCTGGACTGGTTGTTGGCTGCCCAATCCCTGAGGAGTATGCTCTGGATGTTGAGCCTCTGGAAAAGGCGACTCAAGAGGCTTTGCTATTGGCCCAGGAACAGGGGATCAAGGGGGCCGCGACGACGCCTTTTCTGCTTTCTCATGTCGCGAGAATTACTAGTGGCGAGAGCGTCGAGGCAAATAAGGCGCTGCTCCTCAATAATGCTCGCTGGGGAGCACGTTTCGCGCGCGCGACTCCGCTGGGAAGTTCCAAAGGAACGGGAGCACATCGAGGGTGAGTCAAATAAGATAGATCGGGTCACATGTGGACCCGTGCCCAGGGGAAATACAGAGTCGCAGGCTTATTCCCTATCAAGGCAGGTAAACAGAGAGGATAGAAAGAAATGAGAATGGCTGTGCGCAATCAGTCCTATAGGTTTGCGACACGCTCTTTACGCG
>CAXTTV010000058.1:0-20326 GCA_964247295.1 uncultured Ktedonobacteraceae bacterium
CTATGAAGGTAGCCCCTTATCCATCGACTTCCTTCAATCTATCATTCACATTCCCCACCAGAGAACAAAGCGATAACCCACTGGTATGCAATGAGCACGAGCGCATATATAGATACCTCGACTCAATTATCAAAGATGGAAAACTTTTGCGTCTCTGTTGGGAAATGCGGATGGTGGGTCCACCCCCTGATTGGGGACTGGTAAGAGCGCTGTTCTTGAACATGCGCATCCTTTCGCGATCGCACGATCTCCCCGGATGAGTGGCGCTACGCGCCAGATGCGACATGTTTCGCATTGCCGGGCAGCCGTCCTCCACCGTATGGACGGGCCTTCTTCCATCTTTCACCCAATGTGCTATCAGAGTCTTTTGCGTATTCCCTAGTAAATAACAATTGTGGTGATAAGGTTGGTATGCTGATACACCCATTTAGCGTCGTCGGGTGTGAGATTCACACAGCCGTGACTACCAGTCTCTGAATAGCTCCCATTACTTTGATCATCGTGCGGGAACTGTGTTCCCGGCCCAAACTGCTGTCGCCAGTTGGCGTCATGAACATAGTATCCCCCCTCGTGATACAGCAGGGCATACTGCACTGGTGAGTCAGGAAACCATAACGGTGAATCTGGCTTATCGGGCGACTTAAAGGTCATCGGCGATCTTCTCCGCAACACCCGCCAGATCCCCGGTAGCGACGGCAGTTCTGGCCGCCCACTGGTAATCCTGAAAGATTTTTGCAGCTTTCCATGATTATACATCCGCAGAGCCTGCTCATCCAGGGTAATCACAATGACGCTACCAGTTATAAGGTCCTCGTGCTTTAAGATCTGAAGATCCGTTTTATGACTCTGATCAAATGGCGTCTGATCCTCGGAGTCCGCTTCCTGCATCTTCTCTAAAAAGAGCCCTCTTTGAGCCTGATCTAAAACCTGCTGATACTCTGCTCCACTACTCGCCTGCTTTAAATGTTGATCCAACAACCCACCCAGCGCGTTTTTCCCATAACCATCATTCAAGGCATAAGATTTTCCATCATAATCATCTTGATAGAGATGAGCTTTTGCCCAACCATCTACTTGATCATGAAATTGCAGGACAGAGGCGATCGCCTGAGCCTTGACCTGTCTGTCCCGAACGCTTTGCTGACCCAGGATCTTTTTCTGCTGAAGCTCCTGAGTCAGATCCTGCTCCCAATTATCAGCGTTTTCGGTATCAACAGAGGGTGTAACCAGCTTTTCAAGACTATATGAAATCTTTTTCGTAAGGATTGGGCGGGACATTTTTGATTGGGCGCTCTGCTGCGTCTGGGCGATCGCGATAATGCCAGCGATACAGCTCAGGAAACCGATCCAGCAACACCATTTGACGATCTTTGCCAATCCATGCCAGGGGGTACTTTTCTTATGAACCACTATATCCACCTCATATAGAAAAGGCAGGCAGGCTCCGGAGCATTTCCGGTAGGCCTGCCTGCATAGTGCCAGCGTTCTAAAAAAGGTTTAGCCGCGACCGGTGTTATCCTCGGTGGCCGCGAATGGCGCACGATAGAGGATATTCGAGTCGACGGTGCTGACCTCCATATATTTGTAGCTATTCCCATCGGTGGGGCTGAGATAGCCAGCGTCGGTAACGATAGCGGGAGCATCGGCAACGGCAGCAATGAGAACGGGGGTGAAGGCCCAATTGTCGGCGGGTACCAGACCAGCGATCGACCGGCCCAGTGCGCGGTGCTCGGCCTCGATACAGGCGACCTGCCCGGAGATCTGCGCGAGATCGGAGTGGCCAAGGTCGCAGAACTCTTTGATCGCGGCCAGGAAGGCCGAGTCAAATACACCCTCTAATTGCTGCTGCGTCTCGATAAAAGTGTGGAGATCCTCAAAGGTTTTCGCACCCTTAGGGAAACTAAATGTTTCGGTCAACGACTCACCACCATTGGCAGCGAAAAACTTCTGGTGGATCTGCTCTTCGATGAGCGCGGCCTTTAGATACTCCAGGTTATCACCTTTGATGCCCAGAGTATCAGCCTTGGCGACACCATTGCTGTAGAAGGTGACGGCAAGCTGCTCAGCGGTACGAGCGACGGTGAGGATCGCGACAATCGCGTCCATGTCCGCGCTCTTCGTTTTATTGGTGTGACGCAGACTCTGGGCGTGGGCCGCGACGCTGCTAAAGTTTGCCATGGCCAGACCAGCCGCGCCAGCCGCCGCACCCTTCAACAGTGAACGCCGCGATTGGGCCGCCTGGAAAATCGCCTGTCGACCCTTCTCAATTGTCTCCCGAGACTTCTCTTCATATGATGCCATGAGGGTTGCAGTCCTTTCTCACTTTTAAAAATGAGTCATGAGGCTTCCTGCCAACCAGACGAGATACTGTTTCTCCACAGAGTCTATCCCGCTCTTCCCCTCATCATCCCCTTCTCTGGGATCACATCTCTATCTTTTCCTTTTTCTTATCTTCTCAAAGATTCTTCAGTTCTCTTATTCTCTTAAAAGAAGCGAACTAAAAATCTCTATTTCCACAATAAACTTGTCACCAACAAATATATCTCTATCCTTCTATATTGTTAATATTTGTGTAGCCCATTTAGGATATTTTATGTATATTTTTTACCGTAACGGTCTCCTTACTATCTTCTGCATCGTGACTCCACCAGATTAAAGGCATCGGGGTGTACAGCCTCAACACATAGTATTGAAACGAAAAAAAGCGGGGGCCATTCGGAATGGCTCCCGTGTGGTGCTAGAAAGCTGATTATGAATCTATACTGCGCAGATTGCTTTTGCGCAGCGTCGGCTGCGGAAATTTTGGCTGTTGTTGCAGAATTCCAACCAGTTGTCGTACAATCTCGTCTACAGGCGTTCCTGTACTCTGCCAGCTAATTAACTGGCCAGGGTTCTGCTGAAGACAAAAAGAAAGCTGATAAAGAGCCTGGAGCATCTGATCTTTATTGCGGAAATTTTGATCAGACTCCTGGCTTACGCGAACAAGGCGCTTACGCAGATTATTGATGGCCGCCACAATCTGCCAGAGCGGCTTTCTAGAGTCGATATCAATATTGCTATATGGATCTTGTGCAATATGGGAAATAACCTGGACGATATCATTAATACCGGCCTCTAGCGCCTGTTTCTGCTCTGCCTCCGCGCGATCTTTCCGAGCCAGGGTTCTGGTTAATACAATAATTGCATCGGCGCGATCGGCACGTACAATCGCATTCACGGCACTACGAACCCACATGTTTGTAACTACTGCGACAACAACTTGCATTGTGATCGGTCGAAAGAGCAGAGAGTATCCCTGCACTCGTATCAAAGCCTGAACCTCGGGGGTGTGGGGAGCGATATTGAAAAAAACAACAAAGAAGATGCTATTAATGATAGCGACAAGAAAAACACTCCCCGCTGGTAGCAATGAAGCCGCGTAAATTAAGGGCATCACTAGAAGATCAAGATTCTGGATATTGGCGACATTCACATGGAAATCGCCAAGAATAGAGCTTCCCAGGCCTATTTCCAGACCGGCCACACAGATCAGACCAGCCAGAGCGACCATTTTTCTGCGGTTTAAGCCAAAGGCAATAAACTCCAAAACGGTAAAAGTTAAGAGAATGGTTGGCTGGACAAAACTCCCATAAAAAAATGCGGCTGGCAGTCCAATAAGCGTATTGAAAAGCGCGAACACCAGAATAATGCTTGCTAAGCGCCCCCGGCGCACAATCTCACGATCAGCCAGATCAGCATCAGGGGCAACCTGTGGTGGAGCGGTCAGCCGGAACCAGCCATCGGCAAAACGTCTAAAAAATCCCCGCTTTTGCTCATCTACCGACGGAGTATAATTTAATGGATCCAGATACGTCTGATTGTCTTGTGAAGGTTGTTGCGATAGCATAAAGAATACACACTCCTCTTTAATAGTTCGTGTCGGAAAATACACTTGCTTGAAGAACATTTTATCTATACAAGAGAAGCACTCATTCAATAAGTGATTTTACTTGTAGTTCTTGCAAGATTTTAAACGTCTGCTCAATAGGTAGACGAAGTACATAAGCGATCTTCTCTACTGATCGGCTCCCATCCACCAGAGCCAGCACGCGACGTAGATCGCGTGATAGGGAGTGCAAAATTTCTGGTCGCTCCGCCATTGGTAGACGATGAGGGATCAGAACACTAATATCCTGTGAGAACGATGGCGTTGCTGCTGGTGGCGCATAAAAATAATCCTGGTCGAGACGGCCAGTATCAAGATTTAAATCGCCGGGATAACTTTGCGAGGGCGATAACTGGTTAATTGGTGAGATTTGCGAGCCCGAAAAGGGTAAGGGTGGTGTAACCGGTGTGTGAAGCGAACTATTGAGTTCAACTTCCGTTGGAGTGAGACTCCAGGTTAGACGCTCCTCATAAGGGAGGTAGCGTTCCAATTGCAAACCAGAAAGCTTTTGTTGCCGATTAACGATCTCACAATCTATCAGCTTTCCATGGTGCAAACGTAAATATAATTGGCAGGGACCTTTCATTCCTAATCCAGGAATACCACTCTTAATATTTGCACGTAGAATATACATTTCATTTCTACTCTGCAACAATTGAGCAATAGTATTAAGATCTAAGGTAATCTTTTCTTCTAAAGGTTGCCCCATTTTTTCCTCTTCACTGCTCCCGCCAATCTTTTTTGTTTTTTACTTTTCTACACCTTTTTGGGCTTTTACAATATAATGGTATAGTCAACTAATTTTTTTGGGAATTCATGAATTTAGTATACTCTATATTGCCCCCAATTATATATCCTTGTTACCATTTTGTCTTATGATTATATGAACTTTATGGTGAAAATTTCTTTATTTTGACAAATTATTAATGCGGTGCTTGTCTACCTCATAGATATCTTGTATATTACTATATAGTCTTACAAATGTGGATTGTTTGACACGTTAGGAAGTTTTGGTCCTTCTTTATTTGTAGCCTGTACTCTACGGTTAAGTGTTTATATCAAGTGGTACCTAAAGTGTTGCTTTTTGTACTTAACAACCAAAGATTTCTTATTTCACCTTGACCAAAGATGTACTTTGTTGAAGGAAGTGTTATGTCAGAGTCAGAACTTGATCCTACGACAAATATCACATCTCACACTCCTACTGAAGCTTCAGGAACCCGGTCGATCGCCCACGAGCAAACGGTTACAGAGATCACGAGTGGGGAAAGTGTGACGATTCAACCCATGACTTCTGAGGCGACTAATACAGAAGCGGTTGCTGCTTATCATTCTACAGATGACAAGGTAACGAACAAAGGTAAAGTTAAAACATCATCATCTGAGCCGAAGACAGATGCTGTTGAAATTGTTTCAGAAGCAGCGCTGGCGACCGCGAAACCAGAGCCTGTCCCAGAGCTTTCTGTCGGCCCAACGGGTAAAGTACCTCTGGCCTTTCAACTACTGTTGGCTCTAGCAAACTTTGGCATCTGGTGGAGCCTTTTCCCGACATATCAGATCTTGCTTCCAAACCAGTTAACGCTCATTGATCCTCGCAATAAACTTGCATCGCTAGGCTTAATTACACTACTTGGTGGCATAGGAGCAATCATCGCTAATCCCTTATTCGGCGCTTTGAGCGATCGCACAACTTCACGATTGGGAAGGAGACGCCCCTGGTTTATCGCAGGCGCGATCCTATCAACGATATCATTGCTGATTATGTCGCAATCCAGAAGTATCCTGCCCCTGGCAATCGGCTCGATCCTCTTTCAGATTTTTCTGAACATGAGCACCCCTGCGCTAGCGGCATTGATTCCAGACAAGGTACCGGTTCGCCAGCGTGGTATTGTCTCGGCCTTCGTAGGGATGACGGTACCACTAGCAACAGTTATCGGAATTATCACCGTGGTTATAATCAACCAGATCCAGCTTTCCTACTATATTCTAGCCTTCTCGATGCTCATCTTTACACTGATCTTTGCCCTGGTTGATAAGGAAGAGGTTCTGTCAAAAGGTGACGTGCCAGCCTTCTCCTGGAGAAGTTTCCTGGGGGGGTTCTGGATAAATCCATTGAAGTATCCAGATTTCGCGTTAACCCTCCTGGGTCGCATTCTGGTAAACGTTGGATACTTTACAGTGACTTTCTATCTGCTTTATTTTCTTCAGGAGGTGATCCACTACGAAAGCCTCTTCCCTGGACAAAAGGCGGATCAGGGAGTCTCTCTCTATCAATCGCTCTCTACATTAGTTTTGCTGGTAGCCATCTTTAGTAGTGGGTACTTCTCAGATAAGTTGCAGAGGCGCAAACCGTTTGTCTTTGGCTCCTCTCTCGTGATTGCGTTTGCTCTGCTTCTGATAGCGCTTGTGCCGAGCTGGCCCGTTGTTCTCGTTGTTGGGGCTCTGATTGGCGTTGGGTATGGGGCCTTCCTTTCGGTGGATCTGGCCCTCCAGACGCAGGTGCTGCCAAAGGATCTTAGCCGTGGTAAAGACATGGGCATCCTGAGTACCGCCAACCTATTTCCGCAAATTATCGTTCCAGCAATCGCCTCGTTCACGCTCTCAGTCTCGCACAACTACTCAGTTCTCTTTATTGTGGGCGCTATCTCTGCCGTCATTGGGGCGGCGGTGATCCTGCCGATCCGCTCAGTAAGATAAACAGTCACCCTGGTAGTCTGTCTTAAAGCATACAGAAAGACACCGGAGTTCCACAATCCGGTGTCTTTCTGTACAGATCAAGCGCGGGGACTATGCACGCCGGCGCGTGGTTGTCACGGTATCTCGTCCACTTAAAACAGGGGCGAAAAGAACGTTCCCCAGTGAGACAATCCCCCAGGCAATCAGCGCATAGATGAGCATCGCGATCACTGTTGACCATTCAAAAACGCTAACACCACGGCCCAGGGCCTGATCATTAAAGATCCCGTTAAAGGGACCGACAAATACTTTGCTCAAACTATACAGGAAACTCACAAATGGGCTTTCCGTATTTGCTCCCAGCAGATGGAAAAGCAGACGCAGTAGCAACACAACCTCAAGGACACTCAACAGGAAGTAGGTAATACCACGAATCCAATTACGTGCGTTAGCGCGGCTAAGATTTTTATCCTCGACTGTCTCCTGCCGTGTCTCTACGCGGCCTCCGGCAGGGTCAGTATAGTTGCGGCGCTGCCTCCGGGCAGTCACGTTATTAGCCTCCGCTACCTGGGTAGTCTCTTCATTAGGATTTCCGTACCACTGCTCTCCTCCGCCCGTTCGCGGGTCAGGGGGATACTGATTACCCATGGATGATTCCTCCTTGATGCACTTTTACGCTCTTATTGATAATATATGAGCTTGTCTTTATCACGCTCGCTCTCTTAAAAAAGTGGCATATATCTAATCTTTTGGATCGCTCCCTCTATTCTATTATAAATCATAAGATCTTGCTGGTCATCTCAAACCTATGTACGAGGGTACAGTTCACATGTTCGCGGAGTTTGTTGGTGAGCAGAGAACCCGTTCACGTGGCGTAGGACGGCACGTCATCGCTACGCTTCTCGAAAGCTCCATGAGCCATGGGTACCCGATCCCGTCGCATCCAACACTCCGATCCTTGTGGCCCTCACGAGCCAAAGCGGCATGGGGCATTGCGCTCACTGCGCAGCCGTTCTGTGACCGAGAAACCCTTCGTGGTCATTTGAAGAGCCTTTCCTTGTCCTCCAGGTGCGTCTCCTGGGTGAAAAAAGCCTCTTTGGGCACGGGCTCAGCCTTGCCTTTGGGCCCCGTGCCCACCCTTTCGGGCCGCCGCAGCGGCCGTTTCCCCGTGGCCCTGACGGGCCAGAAGCGGCACATCGTCGCGTTGCTCGACGGGCCGTCCTACTACTATGTACGATCCGGATTATCTTCGTTCCTTCTTTTGACATCATCACAAAAAGAGTGCAATCACCAGAAAAGAGCATAAAACTTCTTCTATATTTTTAGAATGATTCTACTCGATTTTAAGAGTTTTTCCAATTCTTTGTGATTTCCTCTGGTTATTTTGAAGCCTTTATGTCATAATCTGCGTATACTAAAGAAAAGAACTGTACAGATTCGCATGTTCTTACCTTTGTCCATTTCACAGAAAGGATACTCTTGTATGAGCGAAGTTGCGTATTGCGTGAAGTGCAAGCAGAAACGCGAGATGAATAACGCCCATCAGGTAACCATGAAAAATGGTAAGCCTGCTATGCAAGGCGAGTGCTCAGTTTGCGGCACCAAACTGAATCGTATTCTCCCGGCAGCCGAAGCCAAAAAGTAGGCGTGCATTTTCTATATATCCATTTCAGTCAGGCCAGGGAAGCTTTTAGCTTCTCTGGTTTTTATCTTTATACAGAGTAAACTCAGCTTTCTCTACTAAAGAAAAGAGGTTTTCTATGTCCAGCAAGTTACAAGGAAAAGTTGCTCTCGTCACTGGCGCTTCTTCTGGCATCGGTGAGGCTACGGCCCTGGCCCTGGCCGCTGAGGGTGCATCTGTCGCGGTCGTCGCTCGTCGTGAGGATCGCCTGGATGCTCTCGTAAAACGTATATCGGAACAGGCTGGCTCGAGCAAGGCTCTGGCAATTGAGGCCGATATCACAGATGAGCAGACCGCTAATAAGGCGGTTCAGCAGGTTAAATCTCATTTTGGCCGCCTGGATATGCTGGTGAACAATGCTGGTGTGATGCTGCTGGGGATGATCTCTGATGCGAATACTGAGGACTGGCGGCGGATGATTAATACCAATCTTTTTGGCCTGATGTATACCACACATGCGGCCCTGCCAATTATGAAATCTCAGAATAGCGGGCATATTATTAATATCTCATCGGTGGCCGGGCGCACGGCCCGAGCGGGAGCGGGTGTCTATAACGCGACCAAATGGGGGGTAGTTGCCTTCTCTGAGTCACTACGCCAGGAACTGGTCTCCTCACATATCCGTGTGACGATCATCGAGCCGGGCGCGGTCGCGACAGAACTCACAAACCATATTACCGATGCTACAGCGAAAAAAACCACTGATGATTGGATCAGCACGATCCGGCCTCTCCAAAGCGAGGATATCGCCAATGCGATCCTTTACGCGGTGACGCAGCCGGACCATGTAGATGTGAACGAGATTCTAATCCGCCCAACCGATCAGGAACGGTAGAAAATTATCTAAGTGGTGAGAAGCGGGGATGCAAGGGGCATACTGCCCCTTGACTGGGATCTGGGGCTGTGACCCAGATCCCTTTTTAATACAACACTAGTGGTTCACAATGTAAATGTTAGACCAGTACGCAGCAGGAACCAGGGTCTGCGCGTTATAAACAAACCCTTTGACATATGGCTTGGTGACGTGTACCTGGTTGCGCTGATATACAGGAATCCAGGCAACGTTGTTTACAATCTCCTGCTCGGCCTGGTTGTAGGCTTTCAGACGGGCATCAGGATTCTGCTCGGCATCTGCCGCCTCTAGCTGTTTCTGCACCGCCTGTTGAGCAGAAGCCTCTTTGGTGCTGTTCTGACCAAAGTTGTAGTAGTTGTTAGAGGCTCCCTTATCGAACTGAAGGGTCAGGAAGTCCTGAGGATCGGGATAGTCGGCACCCCACCCGTCCTGGGCCATCTGGAGGCCGCCAGCATTGTTAGCGGAACCAAACTTCAGGTCAATCAGCTTGTGAAAGTCGGTGGCCTGAGTCTTGACATTTACTCCCAGAACAGTCTTCCATTGATTGGCGAGAATGGTGATCTCATTTGTAACATCAGTGGAGCCAGACTCGTACGGCAAAGTAATTGCCGGTACTTGAGACGCGCTGGTCCACCCCTCGTCCTTTAACCCCTGAGCAAAAAACTGTTTCGCCATTGTGGGATTGCCCTTGGTGCCGGTGGTTCCGTCCGGCCCTTTCAGGTCTGGATTGTAGCCCGGCATACCCTTCGGTACAATATTGTTTGTGGGGATACGGGTATCCTTCCAGACACTATGCGTGATCGCGTCTTTGTCTACCGCCAGAGCGAAGGCTTTACGCATATTCAGGCTATCAAACGGCTTGGCAAGCTGGTTCAAACCATAGTAGAACAGGGTCAGTTCAGGGTCCTGATGAAATTCACCAGCTTTCTGACGAGCTCCGGCAATCTCAGACGATGGCACACCGGTGGTGTCCAACTGGCCAACCTGATAGGCCTGATACGCGGTGGCAGGGTTCTCATAGAAGTAGAGCTGAAAATGGCTCAACTGAGGCTTCGCCTTGTAGTAATTGGGATTGGGGACCATATCAACAAGCTTCTTATGAGTCCACTTTACGACCTTCCAGGGACCAGATCCGCCCCCCTGGTCCAGGTGTTCAATAAAGTTGGTACCATACTGATCTACCAGTTTCTTTTCAACAACAAAAGAGGTGCTGTATGTTAAAGATTGCAGAAAATACGAAGCCTTTTGCTTTAATGTAATCACTACGGTACTGGGGTCAGGAGCTTTGACTCCTGTTCCGATAATGGTCTTGCTTTTCCCCCCAGCCAGTTCCGTAGCCCCTTTAATTAAACCAAGATAGGTTGGAGCAGCCGTGGATTTTAATGCAGGCTGCAAGGCTCGATCAATACTATAAACAACATCCTGTGAGGTTAAGGACGTACCATCGCTAAATTTAAGTCCTGGTCTTAATTTAAAAGTATAGGTCAGGCCGTCGCTCGTGGATGAATAGGACTCGGCCAGTTCGGGCACCACTTTTAAGTCGTTATCCAGAGCAACCAGGCCAGTAAATACCATGTTAATAGCGACAGAGGATGGCTGGTCAGGAGTAATTGCAGGATCAAAGGTGCCGAGGTCCGCAACTGGATCTGCCTGACGTAAAATCTGCTTGTTCTCAGGAGCTTTCTGGTTACTTGTCTGAGCAGATCCGCCTCCACAGGCTGATAGGATCAATGTTAATGCGCAACAGAGAATTCCTATAGTATTCAACGCTTTTTTAGTACCGAGATGCATTCGTTAACCTCTCTTGATGTTCTTGTTAGAAAGACAATGCTCTGGTACTATTACGTTCTGTGGCTTCTTAATCTCTCACTTCTGAGAACGCCCTCTAGTTTTTTATGTAAAAACTCCACTATAGAAACATTCTCTTTCCAAGAAAGGTCGTTCATCCATAAAAACATCATTATAGAAAATGAGGGCAAACTGTTACCTTAATGTTTTTATAACCTTCCTTACCTGGCCAGACCATCCACCATCAGGCTTTTTTAGCGTGCGTAAAATAATAAAAATCTAAAAATGTATGTTATACTACTAAAGCATCTTTTTAAAAACCGTAGAGATAGGTTTTATTTTTGATAAGGAGGAGGGCATGCAGCTTGACTCGACTTTACGTATCTGCTTACTTTCACTTGATAGTCGTTATCCAGAGAACAAAATCGATCTGAATGATCTGGTATTGGGTCCTCATTATGGACCTGCTGAACGTTGGCACCTTAATGCGATTGAGACAATCAATCTTCTACAAAAAATTGAACCAGTTTTGTTAAATGCACCGGCCCGTTTGCTTGTAGACTCTCATCGAAGTGAAGTTTATCTGGTCGAACGCTCTATGAAGGAACCGGCGATCCATATTAGCCTTTCGGGTCGCGTGAGTGGATTTCTAGTATGGGAGGAGTCCTCTCACCCACAAATATCTCATTAAGCATTTGAGACCGACGGTGACTTCCGCCGGCCTCGTTTTATCTCCCACTTACCTTCTACATCTGCTATCCCTCTCTTTCTGCCTCAGGTGATCTACCCTATACACCTTTCTTTGGACCTGATAACCCTACTCTCTAAATTTAGGTAGATATCCCAATAGACGTGACTTTAATCTTATTTTAAGATCTTTTTATGATCCTCCAGGATCACTGATTTTTTGTTGGCTCTTGTTTACTATTTTCTAGGGATAACGCTTTTTATGAAAAGAATCTTCTCCTTGGCGTTCATCGCTTTGATGACGGCCCTCCTGTTGATAATGTTCACTGTGACTCTTGCTTCCGCTCACGAACATCGTATGGTTGGGAAATATACGTTTGTTGTTGGTTTTTTAAATGAGCCTGCGTATGCCGGTCAACAGAATAGCGTTGATCTAACGATCTGCGACGGCAAAACATGTAATTATACGGTGAAGGATGGGCAACGCGTTGTCTCAAATCCAGTAATGGATGCCGACAAGGTTCTGAAAGCCGAGGTAAGTATGGGCGGCTCGGCTCCGCTAGACCTGCCTCTATCCCCCCGCTATAACAATCCTGGGAAATACGCCTCGTATTTTCTGCCTTCTAAGGTAGGGACTTATACCTTCCACTTTTCGGGCACGCTGAACAGTACGAAAATTGATGAGAAGTTTACAAGCAGCCCGAATACGTTCTCTGATGCTGAGCAGATCAAATGGTATCCCGATACGGTCGCTCAGGGCCAGACAACGACTGCGGCTCCCGATACTACTACCCTACAAAATCAGGTGAAGGAAGCTCGGGATAGCGCCTCACGCACGACAACCTTCGCGATTGTTGGGATTGTTGCCGGTATTCTGGGGATCGCAGCCGCTGTCTATACCTTGACACGCCGGCCCGGCACTCCTGCCATCGCTCCGGCATCAGCCAAATCAGCAAATGAGTTGCGTGGCTAATCTTTACAGCTCCAACATTCTCATTTCGCTCGCCAGGATAGGTCTTTGGATCTATTCTGGCTTACTTTTGCTTCTGTCTTGAAAAAATATGGAGGCTTGCGTGTTTATCCACCGCTTGCTTTTGATATGTTGTCTACCAATTCTTATGCTACTTGCCGAGCCTCTGCATGCAGAGGCTCATGCTCAATATGATCATAGTCTGCCGGCGGCTAATGCTTCCCTGCCTTCGGGGCAGCCACCAATCTCTGTTCAGGTCTGGTTTACGGAAGAGATCGAGCCAGACTTCAGCAGACTTCAAGTATTTAATCAGCAGAAGCAGCGTGTAGATAACAGCGATAGCCATGCTATGCAGGATCCTCATACCCTGACTATCTCTCTCCATCCTCATCTCCCCGATGGGTCCTATACGGTGGTTTTTAAGAATGTTTCGCGCGAGGATGGGCATACGGTGGTTGGGAGCTTTAGTTTTGTGGTCGGTGGTGGACGACTTCCACAACAATCAGCGGATCTCACCAATGAAAGTGAAGGCTCACAAGATAATTTTAATCCCTGGAGCATCTCGATCCGCTGGCTTAATTATCTGGCGATGGCGTTGCTGGTCGGTTCTTTAAGCTTCTGGCTGTTGATCTGGCTCCTGACATATCATAAAATCCGTGCCTACCTGGGACCAGAATATACGCTTGCCCATTCACGCTTCCAGGTCCGGATCGAACAACTAGTGCGCCTATCCTTGATACTTCTGGCGATTGGCTGGCTGGCCTTTTTGCTTTATCAAGGCTCAAGCGCGAGCGGCCAACCACTCTGGTCTCTCTTTTCTGGCAAGACGCTGGAAAGCCTTTTGTTCCGGAGCCGCTTTGGCGTGGTCTGGCTGGCTCGCCTGCTTTTGTTGATTCTGGCTGTTCCCTTCTGGTTTCTAATGAGACGCTCGTTCCTCTCTTCGAGGAGTATCTCTAAAGTAGAGGACTTTGAGATGCCAGATCAGAAACGCTCTGCTGAGGAGCGCTTAGCACGTAGATCTCAGGCTCGCGCTCATGGGAACCGCTCCCTTTTACCAGCGATCCTGCTTTTGCTGAATGGCTGCGCAATAATGCTGACAACTTCGTTAAATTCACATGCGGCAGCAAGCACTTACGCCTGGGGGTTAGTTCCGTTAGATCTACTGCACCTGATCTGTACCGGCCTCTGGTTAGGGGGATTGGCCGCTCTGGTGCTGGCTTTACCTGTGGCTTCCTCCGCGCTCCAACCAGGAAGCGGCGATCGCACACGGCTGTTCGCAGATCTCATTCCCAGATTCTCGCGGCTGGCTATCCTTAGCACGCTCCTGCTTACCTTCAGCGGTACGATCCCGGCAGTCACCCAGCTAGGCTCTTTCGAGAACCTGCTGAAAAGCGATTATGGACATGCTCTCCTGGTGAAGCTGGGCATTTTCGCGATCTTGCTGGTGCTGGGCGCTTCCCATCTTCTAGGCATCAGCCCCCGTTTGAAGCTTTATGCGAAAGATCCCGAGGCGGCGAGATCTTTCGATGCTGGTAAGCTACAACGTCGCTTCCGTCGCTCGGTCACAAGCGAGGCAATTTTTGCGTTGCTATTACTGGTCAGTGTTGGTGGCCTGACCAGTTTAGGTCCTCTACAATCGACCGCAACAGCTCAAAGTCAGGGCTTTCTGCAACAGGGGCAGGCCGGTGATCTCACTTATCGAATAGCGATCTCTTCTGAGCGGGTCGGCTCAAATACCTTTGAGATAAGCCTGAAGAATCAGGCAGGCCATCCAATTGAGAAAGCAGAAGTGCTGCTACGCCTGACAATGCTGGATATGGATATGGGGACTCAGCAGATTACAATTCCAGCGGTGACCGCTCATCCAGGTGAGTATAGTACAGTCAATCCTTTGCTCAGTATGAATGGACACTGGCAGGTGACGCTACTGATTCGACGCGCGAATGTAGAGGATGTCAAAAGCTCTTTTGAATTCGATATCGCTTCCACTTCAGAATAACCTTTTCCTACCTTTTTGGCTTCTCTAACAAAGTTGCCCGCTACTCATTTACACTATATATATAATTCGAGAACAAAAAAAGACAGAAGCGAGGAGAAAAGGAGATAAACACTATGACTATTTTTCACAAATAGGTACTCGCTTCTGTCATGTTTCCAATTATACAGCCGTTTTTACCCGATGTCTCTATGTAAGTACTTTTGGATAACCACTATTTACTCGATAAAAAAAGCAGCCAGAAAACTCCGCAGATTCTCTATTGCTCCTTTCTTTAATCAATCTGTTCATTTAGATGATCCTGTCGATCTAGAAACAGAGGATGTAGCTTCTTTTGGTTGTGTGATCACTACCAAGCCCGATTGGATACTACGTTATGCTGTCAAAGATACGACTTGTCTTTCCATATTATTTCTGGATCTGGGTTGCAATTGGTGTTTTACTCAATCTCCTGTTCTGCGGTTGGCTGTCGTTCGTACCACATACTCAAAGATGGTTCGCTCTCGGATGCGACTTTTTTCATACCACTGACTGCTTTTTGGGAACTCTCATCAGTTTTTTCGGAGCCTTCCAGCTTTTTCGACACCGCTTCTTTAGCAGATCTGTACAAACCTGGATACCGCTTCTGTTTGGGTTGGGGTTCCTAGACGATTGTTTCGCCTGGATTTTCAATATATGGGATGACCTTCATAATTATCAAGGGATTCTTTCCTGGGGCGATGTCTGTTTTGTGACTGCGATGCCGCTTTTTTTGATTGGCATTCTGCTCTTACCTGTTCACCGAATTTCGCATATCAAGCGCTCACGCATTGTAGTTGATTGCTGCATTATCATGCTCTCGCTCATCACTTTTAGCTGGTATTTTATACTCGGTCCACGATTACTTGAGGGATCAGACTCATTGCTCACAAAAATTGTTGAGAGCTATTATCCAATTTTTGATCTGATCCTTATTTTCTGCATTGTTCTTTTCTCTTTTCGCTCCATTCACGAACGGATCAGGCCCACGATTATACTGCTTTCTCTGGGCTTCCTGGCTACTGCAATTACCGATAGTATCTTTGCTTTTCAAACGCTAGACAATACGAATAGTTCTAGCTGGATAGATATTGGATGGAGCATAGGAGACATCTTGATGCAACTGGGAATTCTCGCCTTGTGTGTACGTGAGATCCCCCCCTCGCGTTCAGAGGCCAATGAGACTTCTTCGTCACTCTCGGTCTGGCGCTCAATGATCCCATTTGTGTTGCTACCAATTATTATTGCGTTTAGTATATTTATCCTTACTACGCAAGAGCAGGGAACTCTGGCAAACGGAGTGTATATTTGTGGAATTCTGCTCATTTTACTTCTTGTCTTTCGTCAGGTCCTGGCAGTTCGCGAGGTGCTTTTTTTGAACTACGCACTTCGCGACTCACGTCATCGCCTTTTTGAAAAAAATGATGAGCTGGCCCTGATGAACCAGCGGCTAGAGGCACTGGCAACTACAGATCCTCTCACCGAACTTCTCAATCATCGGGCAATGGTCTCGCATTTGGATCTGGAGCTGGCGCGCTGTGAGCGCTATCATCACTCCTGCTCACTACTCTTTATAGATATTGACCACTTTAAGGTATTGAATGACTCATATGGCCATCCCGCTGGCGATCTGGTGCTGTGTGAATTCGCAAATCTGTTACGCTCCTGTATGCGTCCACTCGATGTTGTAGGCCGTTGGGGTGGGGAGGAGTTTATCGCCTTACTTCCGGAGCTGACAACGGCGGACGCCCTTTCTCTTGCTGAGCTTTTTCAGGTGACAGTCGCTAAACATAACTTTCCGGTTGGTGGGGGCTTACATTTCACCTGTTCAATTGGACTGGCCTGTTTTCCCGATCATGCGCAGCAGCGCGATACGTTAATTAAGACGGCAGATCAAGCAATGTATGTCGCGAAGCATCTGGGCCGTAACCAGATCCGGACGGCGGACGATCCTCTGGTACTATCTTTATTAACTGAGGAGATTACGGCTCAAAATCGTGATGAATCATCTCGTGCCGGGACAGTGGAGGCTTTGTTCGCACTGTTGGAACGCCGCGATCCCTCCACTGCAATCCACAGTCAGCGGGTGGCTGAACTTCTTCTACAACTCTCTCTCTCTTTACATATGTCGCAACTGGAAGCGCGGAACATTTCACTTGCAGGCCTGCTCCACGATCTGGGCAAGATCACTATTCCAGATACGATTCTTCATAAAAATGCTCCTCTAAACGATACAGAACGCTCTCAGATGCAACTACATCCTCAGATCGGGGCCAGCGTGGTTAGCCGCATTCCCGCTCTTCACTATCTGGCACCAATTATTGAGGCCCACCATGAACGTTGGGATGGACTGGGATATCCCCATGGATTAAGGGATGTGGAGATTCCTCAAGCCGCCCGCTTACTGGCTGTGGTTGATGCTTATGATGTGATTACTCATGCGCGCATATACCAGGAGGCCCAGTCACCTGAGGAAGCCCAGAAGATACTAGAGTTACAGGCGGGCTCACAGTTCGATCTCGATGCGGTCCAGGCTCTCATCAGGCTTCTCCACTGTTCCGATTCTACAATACTTAAAAGAGTTGCTGTTTGATCAATTTCTAATCCTTATGGTCGCTTCTTCATGGTCGATTACAAATACAGGGGTATGTACATAAGTAACTAGCGATCGGAAGCTATTTTTATGACTGTCCATTTTTATACACGTTTACGCGCTACCTTTCCACGATCTTTCTGGATATGCGTTTTTATCGCGTTGATTTTCAATCTTGCTTTTATAACATGGGTGCTCGTGAAGCCTGGTTCAGAGAGGGTTTTCACAACCATTGATGATGCTGGTCAGGCTGTTGGTTGGCTGCTAAGTACACTGATCTGCTTTTTCGCGACCTTTCAACTCGTCAAGGGTCGCTTCTTCACTAAAACTGTACAGATCTGTATACCTGTGCTTTTCGGGATGGGCTGCTTCGGTGAATTTGTTGGTGAGGTTATCTATACCTATAATGGCATCTATGGGATCTCAAAATTCCCTTCCTGGGCCGATGCCGGTTTTTTAAGTGCGCTACCGCTCTTTCTTAGCGGCATTTTCTTGATACCAATCCGTCCACTCTCACATGCTGCGCGGTCGCGGATTATTGTAGACTGCTGCATTATCATGACTTCCGTTATAACTTTTAGCTGGTATTTTATTCTAGGTCCAACTCTGCTTCAGGGGCAGGAGTCACTGTTCGCGAAGGTTATTGGGTCAACATACCCGATTTTTGACCTGCTTATGATCTTTAGTATTTTGTTTTTGAGTCTTCATCAGATTCCTCCGGCGCTTAAACCCTCAATCTATCTACTCTCCCTCAGTTTAATGATTATCGCGGCCACTGATAGCACTTACGATTTCATGAATTTACATGACGCGTATACAGATGGTTGGCAAGATATGGGATGGCCTCTGGGCTACCTCATGCTTTCGATCGCGATTCTCGCTCTGTGTTCGCGCACGATCCCATCGCCATCACAACTCTCTAGGAGCACTTCACACCGTTCCTCATTGATACGTACCCTCTTGCCTTTTTTGATTATCCCTGTTGTGCTGATATTTTGTATGTTTGTGCTGCTCACGCAGAGCGAGAATGTTCTGACAGGTGGAGTGTATATCGGTGGTTTACTCCTGGTAATCGAGGTAATGGCGCGCCAGCTTCTCAGCTTCCGAGAGATCCACCAATTGAACCATGCGCTCCACAATTCGCATCAAAGTCTGTTTGAGAAAAACAACGAGCTGGCGCTGGCAAACCAGCGGTTGGAGGCCCTGGCAACGACTGATCCCCTCACTGAGCTCCTTAATCACCGAGCTCTGGTCTCACATCTGGAACAGGAACTAATCCGCTCGCAACGCCACTACTATCCCTGTACGCTCTTTTTTATAGATGTCGACCATTTCAAAGCGCTCAACGACTCCTATGGACACCCGGCAGGCGATGTGGTACTGCGTGAGTTCGCGAAACTGCTACACTCCAGTCTCCGTCCACTCGATATTGTTGGACGCTGGGGCGGTGAGGAATTTATGGCGCTACTCCCCGAGCTCTCCGCCCCCGACGCGCTGGCACTGGCAGAGATTTTTCGCGCGACGGTCGCGAAGCATCGCTTCTCAGTGGGGGGGGGGTTGCGGATTACGTGTTCGCTCGGGCTGGCCTGCTTTCCCGATCATGCCTTGCAAAGCGAGGCTCTGATCGCGGCGGCGGATCAGGCGATGTACGCGGCCAAGCGTTTGGGGCGCAATCAAGTGCGGGTGGCGGGAGATTCTCTAGTATTGTCGCTTATCGCTGAGGAGGTAACGACCCAGGGTCGCGATGAGGCCTCCCGCTCTGGAACCGTTGAGGGGCTGTTCTCATTATTGGAGCGCAGCGATCCCTCAACCGCCGCCCACAGCCAGCGCGTCTCCCAATTACTGTTTCGGCTGGCACTGTCGTCGGGTATGTCTCAGGGGGAAGCTCAGATGGTCGCGGTGGCCGGCCTTTTGCACGATCTAGGCAAGATCGCCATTCCGGACAAGATTCTGCATAAGAACTCCCACCTGGATGAGGATGAATGGGAGGAGATCTCAATGCATCCGCAGATTGGGGCCAGCGTAGTTAGCCATATCCCAGCACTCCAGTCTCTGGCACCATTAATTGAGTCCCACCATGAGCGTTGGGACGGCAAAGGTTATCCCAATAATCTTAAGGGGACTGAGATCCCTTTCGCGACCCGCCTGCTATCTGTAGTGGATGCCTATGATGTAATCACACATGGACGCGATTATCAGCATCCGCGCTCAATGGCTGAAGCGCTGGAAATCCTGCGAGCCGATGCGGGCTCGCAATTTGATCCAGAGGCTGTCCAGGCGCTATCTCAGCTTCTTACCTACTCAGATAATCCGGTCGCCAACAGCCTCTCCGTCTAGGTACCATCCACTTTTTCCTTTAAGGCAACTGGAGTGATTGTCACTCCAAGTCGCCTTAAAACTATAGAGGCTGATTAAGGGAGCGCGGGAGCCATAGGCGCGCGCGGCGTTCCACCACCACCAATCGAGTTTGGGCCATTATTAGCCACAACTTTCACAGCGGAAATCATCTTCCCAAAATCAGAGCCGATTCCTTGATCCTGATAAATCGGGTGACCAGTCGAATTCTGGAATTCTACCTCCGCATTATGTTCCACATCGAGCGCGTTGTTATCTCCACCGGTATCATCTACGACATACGCTCCATAGGTCTGAAACGCTTGAAATAGCTTTTTACCAGCAGGGCTTGTAATTCCCAGGCTCTCAGGGGTCACATTTGGCGGAATAGCTAGCAGGGCACCCATTGTCAGGGCCGGAGTGCTACCTTTATAATTCTGGGCAGCAGCCCCATCACCAAGGCTAGCCGGCCAGACATGGCTACCTGTTCCAGCATCATAATGCAGCCATTGTCCCCAAAGATTAACTTTAAGCGCATGGCGGATCGGCTGATCATTTAACAGCTCGCCTGTGCGAATACTTCCACCAATGCTAGAGAGGCCGGAGCCACCATGACCGCCGTTGATCCCGTCCCCGTACAGATCGGATTGTCCAAACCAGACACCATAAATCGGACCACCCGCACTACAGCGCGCTGTGGTAGTTAAGTTTACCAATGTATGGCCGTCAGGCTGCAAAATGGCCGAGGAATTGTTAGGGGTCGAGTAGATACCACCATGGTTGATTGCATCCGGAACAATCGTAT
>CAXTTV010000058.1:20336-24995 GCA_964247295.1 uncultured Ktedonobacteraceae bacterium
TCTCAGGGAACGCTGATTGGTTGCGCGGCCTCGGGATGCCACTGAGCCTGTTGCTCTGGCAGAGTCCCCGAACAGCGACCCTCGCTGAAGGTTGGGGGAGTATACATTGGCACCTTGGGATCGCCTGCCTTAGCCGTGATCAACCAATCGGTGTCTGTACTAAAATTCCGCGAGCCGATTGGCGCATCCACATACTGGGCATTCGAGCCAAGCGGCATATTCCAGATACTGTTACTGGCAAAAGGCCAGGTCAGAGGATCACGCGATCCAACTGGCGGGATTGCTGCCGGGGCCGAACCTGTACCTGTAGCGGCTGTAGTTTGAGGGTCAGCCTTCACTTGCGCCTTAGCGGTGGGCGCGACAGTTGGCTTCGCTTTTTGTGGAGGAACTGCTATCGCCATGGGTCGGGAAGCGGGCTTCTTCGGCTGAATAACTTTAAATACCCGATACGTATGATAAGGCCTTCTTGCCAACGTCGGGTAGGTATAGAAGAAGAAAGCTCCTGCTGCGCCAGCGAGCAAGAGACCAACTACTACCGCCAATAAAAGGCGGGGTGAGCGAGCTAAAAATTTCAAAATAGCCTCCAGGCTGATTTAATTGACGACTATAAATAGTGTCTCTTCCATTGTAACGTCTCATAAGCGTATTGATATAGATTCCGTTATACTATAGGACAAAAATACTTATTTATAGTGGGGTTTTCTCTTTATGGTATATCAAAAGCGTTATAAGACATTCCTATTCTTAATAGAATAGAATGAAATTTTAGAAAAATTAAGTTTTAGGAGGTGTAAAAACCGCCATTTGGGGAAGCTATGGGAATTTTTTGGCGGTTTCTATCGGAACTAGAAATTACTCTATCTCCACTTACCAGGATGCAAGGGTTGGAGAAAATCATCTTTGTAGACTCCTATGAGAGCGACTCTGTTGGCACGTGCGGATGGTGTATCCAAAACACCCTGCTTGGGTACCCATAGGAGCGCTGTTCTTGAACATGCGCATGCTTTCACGATCGCACGATCTTCCCGGATGAGTGGCGCTACGCGCCTGATGCGGCATGTTTCGCTTCGCCGGGCAGCCGTCCTACGCCACGTGAACGGGCCATCTTCCATCTTTCACCACATGTCCCAACAGAGTCTGAGAGCCCTTTCCCTCCATTACATCTTCGCCTTCTATGTTGTGACGGTGAGGTGACAACTACTCAGGTTGTTCTGCCAGCCTGTGTCCCCTGCTGTGGTGATACTGCCAGAAAAGGTAAGTCTGTTTTGTTGCTGGCCCTGGGGTAGGGCGGCTTCAGTGATCTGGGCAGTGACACTGATCTCTGGTAAGCTTTCACCTGCAACCGGTGGAACCCCTCCAATGTAAAGGGCGCTGAGGGTACCTGGGCCAATAGCACTGGTAGCGGAGGCGATCCATTCGGGGCCAGCACTAACCTGGATCTGTGAGAGCCCGGCGGGCAGGCTATCAAAAAGGGTGATCGAGGAGGTGGCCGGCCCGGCTCCCGGTAGGTTACGTGCCAGGATACGCAGATGAATGGTATCTCCTATACGATAGCTATCAGGACCATCAATCCGCTGCCGCATCTCTAGATCAGGGGCCTGCCAGATAGTCATGGTACAGGTAACGTTCTGCTCCCCCCCGTTCGCTTGACGCAGGCTGGCGTGAAGCGTACAGGTACACCAGGCATCTTCAGTCAAGGTCCCTTTAAGAATCAACGGCCCTGGCGCGCGCTCATCTCTATATGTAGCTGTTAAGAGAGCGGGGCCGCGATCTCCACTCCATCTGGTGATCCAGCCATCACCTTCAGCATCCAGATATGCCAGACCCTCCGGAATTGCGATAACAAGGTTAATGAGTTCGCGAGTCCATTTTCCACTGACATTGGCTACCCCAATTTGATAGCCTACTCTTTGACCCTGCTGACAATAACTATTTTTCAGAGGTTCCATTTTTAGAAGTAATCGCCTTTGAACCAATTTTCTAGTATTCATTTACCTTTCCTCCATGTTTTTATGTATCCCTCCTTTTGAGTATAGAGAGGTCATAAGGGTAGATATATTAATGGCAAGTTACAAAAAGAGAGGGCGGGAATCTGTCGATTCTCGTCCTCTCTTATGCACTTTCTTACGTTGAGTTAGATCTGGTGGGCCGAGACGACCAGACGCAGGGTGGTCTCATGCCGCTGAGGCACCCAATCGCCCGCGCAGGTGATCAGGGTTAGCGTGTTCCTCGATCCATCCCCAAAGATCTGCTCGTCCGGCGCTTTCTCCGGCGTGTAGTACCGCAAGCTATCCACTTTGTAGCTCACCGTTTTCTGTCCCGGACGCTCGATGCTGATGATCTGCCCCTGTTTAAGGGTGTGTAGATCCCAAAACACCGCCGGCGCGCCACTGGAGCGGTCCAGGTGCCCGTCGATGACGACATTGCCATCACCGCCCGCTTGCACACCGTCCTGCAAGAGACCCGCGCCCGTCCACTGATTGAGCCGGGGCACATCCATACTCCCATTGGTCCGCACCCCCACCTGCTCAATCGGCGCGCGTACATGGATCGCCGGGATCACCAGCCGCCCCAGTTGGGCGTTGAAGACCTCCGCACGATCCGGCACCGCCACGGTCCGAGGATCACTACCGGTCGGGGGTAGTTTTGGCGTCTTCTTGACTTTGACGGTGGTCCCACCTCCGTTGACCGGCTTGTTCACACCAAAGGGGAACTTGAGCACGGCGACGTTGTGGAAGTTGCCGATCGCCTGCGCCGTCAGCATACCCGTGATGTCGATCTCAGGCAGGGCCGTACCTGGTGCGATCGGGTAGGCTCCAACATAGGTCGCAACCACGGTGGTGCGACCATTTTTGACAGCGACAACTGTTTTCCAATCTTTCCCTTTGGCAGTCACATTGATAAAGCCGGCCGGAATGGGATCGGTGGCAATCACCGGATTGTCCGAGAGCACCGGGCCCGCGTTTTTATCGCTGGTGATTTGCATAAAGTAGGTGACCTTCTGCCCAACGTAGTAGTTCGTGCCGCCGCGATGGCTCTTGAGCAGGCTCAACGATGGTTGCAAGCCGACCTGGATGGTGTTGACATCCGAGTTGTTGAGCAGATTACTGTCCCCGCTGGTCTCCACCGTCGCGGTATTGGTGAGGGTCCCACTACTTTGACCCGCACTGATCCCGGCTTTGGTGAGGAGGCCGCTGACAGTGAGGATCGGCAGGCTCTGTCCACCTGTGATCACTTGATTAGTGGTCGCGGTGAGGGTCGCCGGGCTACTCGCGTGATCCAGACTTGCCGTCCAGCCGCTCCCACTTGGGGTACTGACCTGGAGATGATCGAAGCCGGCCGGGATCTGGTCAGTGACGGTGATAGTTCCGGTCGTGGCACCGGAGCCGTTGACACCCGAGACCGCCAGTTGATAGGTGACCGTATCGCCCACAGTGAAACCATTTCCTCCCGTATGCGTCTTGACGATCGCCAGATCCGGTGGGGTAATGACCGTGATGGTATTACTATCGCTGTTATTGGTCGGATCGCTATCCCCAGGAGTCGTGACCGTGACCGGAGTCGTAAACTGGGCCGGAGCCGCTGAGGTCAGCGTTCCAGTGACATCCACCCGACCTGGACACTGGCCCGCCTCGATCTTGCCCGCGTAAGTCGCGGTGACCGTGGCCGGACTGGTCGCGTTATCCACACTCACTTTCCACCCTGGATCGCCGCTCCCGGCGACGATGCCAGTCAGACCCACCGGGATCGTGAAGACCAGGATTGTCGGACCCGTCGTGTAGGTAGTGTCCTGGGTATTGCAGACCTGGAGATGGTAGGTGACCGGATCACCCACCTTGAAGGTATCCCCACCGTCGTGGGTCTCTTTCACCGACACATCGGGCAGCAGAATCGTGATCGCATCGGTCGCGCTATTGTTCTCAGTATTGCTCTCGTTCTCAGTCACGACTGTTGAGGTCACAGTGAGCTTCCCGCTGGCAGTATCCGCAACAACACCAGCAAAGGAGATCTGTGGCAGACAATTATTTGGCTGCAATGGTAGCCCTCCACCATGATAGGTCGCCGTCAGAGTTGCAGGGCTGATCGCGCTATCCACTGAGATCTTCCAATCAGCAGTATCGGTCGCCTTAATATTCGTAAAGCCTGCCGGAATCTTGATCGTTACTGTGACCGGAGCTCCCAAGGGAAGCGGGCCTGTGTTCTGATAATTATCACAGATTCCATTATGAAAGGTGACCGTCTGACCTACCTGGAAAGTATTGCCACCATCGTGATGCAGGAAATTCACGAGATCCGGCTGGGTTGCAACCGTGATCGTGTTACTATCCGCATCATTCTCCTTGTTGGGATCGTTAAAGGTACTGACCGTTACTGGAGTTGTCAGGCTGGCCGGGGCCTTACTGTTCAGCGTTCCCGTCACATCAATCCCGCCAACACAGGTCGGAGCGGCCTCACCCCCACTGGCGATGATCCCAGCATAGGTAGCCATGATCATGGCTGGACTCGTTGTGTGATCCACCGTGATCTTCCATCCCGTATCCTTCGAGCTAGCTACAAGCGTATCATAGCCCGTTGGAACCGCGAAGGTCGCCATCGTCGGATCGGTGGTCGCTCCCGCACCCACGTTACAGACGTTGAGATGATAGGTCACACTGGTCC
>CAXTTV010000059.1:0-5115 GCA_964247295.1 uncultured Ktedonobacteraceae bacterium
GTGACATTCAGATTTCTTATCGTTCTCTTATCTTCAACACTTATAAAGATCGGTGGAGTCGTATCTATCAATAGGGTTTCTGAGACCAATTCTGAGAATTTGCTTAAGATCGGTTTCCTCGCTGAGACGCGAAAAAGCCCTGAGCCCACCTTTACAGGCGGGGTCAGGGCTTTTAAGGTAGGCTTAAGCAAAATGAAGAACCTGAAAAGAATCTTTGAAACCTAAGAGAAATCTGAGAGGAACATAAGAATGTTCGCTTAGAAAATCCTAATCTTCCCTTGCCGAGGTTTTTGAGGGCTGCTGGATATGCTCTTTAAAGAAATGCAGAACGCGATGCCAGGCATCTTGAGAAGCATCACTATTGTATGCAGGTCCCTGATCATTAAAGAAGGAATGCTTTGTATTAGGGTAAATCTTAATATCGTGAGGAACCTTATAGGTATCCAGCAGGGAATCAAGCTGTTTGCCAGCGTTTGTCGTGAAATCACCAGTTGGATAAGAGCCAACCACAGGACAAAGACGAGAGACAGCTTCAAGCGGCTTTGGATTCGCGCCGTAGAATGGAGCAATCGCTTTAAGGCGGTTATCTGTACAGGCCCAGGCGATCGCGAAGCCACCACCCATACAGAAACCGATCGCCCCTAAGCGTTCGGCATCTACATCGGGGCGCTCACCCAAATAATTCAAAAAGGTCTTCAAATCATGAATACCTTGATGGTTCAGAGGATTAAACAACGTTCCCTGCATAAAGCGGAACATACACACCGCGCGGTTCTTACCCGCGAACAGATCGACAGCCAGAGCCGCATAGCCTTCAGCCGCGAAGCGTCGAGCAATGTCACGAATATTTTCATTGATCCCAAATATTTCGTGAATAACGACAACGCCAGGAAATGGTCCCTGGCCCTCGGGCCGTGCCAGATAGCCCTCTAGTGTCTGGTCTCCCTGTTGAAACGAGATAGATTCTGAAACTGGTACCATCTTTTGTAATTCCCCTATCTTATGATAATGCAACGAAAGCCATTCCGGCTTCTATAAACACTATAACCTAAGATTCGGGTAAATGCGATAGCGGGTAGTCAGCGAATCCAGAGAGGCATCTCCTCGTGAGGAATCCCGAAATGGTGGGCGACCTCGTGCAACAACGTGCTCCGAACCTGTGCCCGGATCCGCTCAGGGTCTCCCAGACAGTACGCCTCAATTGTGTGCTGGTAGAGCGTAATCTTTTCCGGTAGAGGAGCGCCATGGGAGCTCTGGGCCGGTAGTGGAGTCCCCTCATACAGTCCCAGCAGCACCTGGCCCTCGCTAGTCCCCATTCGGCGCAACGTCTCCAGATCTGGCTCATCCTCGATAATCAGCGCCAGATTCTCCATCTTCTGGTGATATTCCTCTGGAATAGATTGTAGTGCCAGGCGAACTAGATGCTCGAAGTCGTACTCCTCCGACGTTTCCAACGCAGCTACCGTCTCCACGGGAGGCGGTGTCAAAGGATGGGAGCGCTCGACCGCGACAACCATTACCAGCAACAAAGCCCCGGCAATCAAAAAAAAGAGCAACTTTAGAATGAGATCGAAGAGGCCGAAAAGAGCCGTTGCCAGAGCGAGGAGCGCCAGGAGAGGACAGAGGAGTGCCAGAAACGCATATCCCTGGTGAGCCTCGCGAACATTGATTACAGGTTCGTCTATGAGCTGATGATTCGCCAAGGGCTGGTCATTGTAAGGTTGCCAGACCTGCTCTTCAGGCTCTATTTCAGGTAGATGCGAAAGTTCACCCGGCTCATTCATATCCATCCCTTTTCTACTAATAAAACGCACAGACCATTACACAGAGAATACGTTTCTGATTAGAAAGAGTCGTATCCGGCGCAAGTAGGGAGGGAACCCTCAACAAAATGATACAATACAGGAGCATTTTGATCCCTCAGTTAATACTATTTTAGGGAGGAACATCTATGCAGCTAGAGAACAAAGGTGTTTTAGTAACTGGCGGAGCCTCCGGTCTGGGAGGAGCCTGTGTCCGTCTTTTGAGTCAGGCAGGCGCGAAAGCTATTATCGCGGACCTGAATAGCGAGACCGGCGAAGCGCTCGCGAAAGAGACGGGAGCCGTATTTGTCAAAACCAACGTCACCGATGAAAGCTCAATCCAGGCCGCAGTCCAGGCTGCGGTGGAGCGGGCTGGAGGCTTGCATATTCTCATCAACTGCGCGGGGATCGGCTCAGCCGAAAAAGTCCTGGGCAAAAGCGGCCCGAGCAGTCTGGAGTCTTTCCAGAAAGTCATTAGCGTCAACCTGATCGGCACCTTTAATAGTATTCGGCTGGCCTCCTCTGCCATGACCAACAACGAGCCGAACGTAGGGGGAGAGCGAGGCGTCATCATCAACACCGCCTCCGTCGCCGCCTTTGATGGGCAGATAGGGCAGGCCGCCTATTCCGCCTCCAAAGGTGGGATCGTTGGTATGACCCTCCCAATCGCTCGCGAGTTGGCACGGTATGGTATCCGCGTCATGACCATCGCCCCCGGCATCTTTGATACCCCGTTACTGGCCGGACTGCCTGAAGCGGCGCGCGTTTCACTGGGGCAGCAGGTTCCCTTCCCGCCACGATTGGGGAGACCCGATGAATACGCCAACCTGGCCAGGCACATCATTGAAAATGAGATGCTCAATGGCGAAATAATCCGTCTGGATGGTGGTATAAGAATGGCTCCTAAATAGTCTGCTTGCTTGTAAACGAATAGAAGATTCAAAAGTCCCGGTACGCTTTGGTTCTGTAAAAAGGTGCACCGGGACTCAATTTTTTATGTAACCAAATTCTTCCAAAGAAAATAATTCTATACCTATACTAATATTTTAAGTGTGCAAAATAGGCTATTCAGGTAGTAGAACGAGAAATTATTGACTACATACCCTTTCGTTTATACAATTAAAAATGTGCAAGTGTAGATGCAAGTAGGCTATATTGTTTAGGCATCGGCTTCTCTCTGATTTTATTATCTTTTGTAAAAAAGGCTTTTCGGGGTGAAGCATACGATGTCGTTTATAAAAACTACTTGTCCTTCTTATCTGACTTTCCTTAGTAGCCAGAGTGAAGGATCAGTGGACGCTGTCAGCATATCAACAGAACATGATACAAGCACTTGTTGTAGTGGTTTATCTTCCCTAGTAGCGTTTTGTAGTGAAGGAAGTTACATGCATAATGAATTGTTGAAGAATCCACGTGCCCGTTTTATTTCCCTTGGGCTAATTGGAGCATTTCTAATTTCAACCATCACCTTTTTCTCAATCCAGCCATTACTGAAAGGCAAGGCTGCAAGCCAACCCGCTGATCTTGCGAGCCAGTATAAATGGAAGCCATTGAAGAATGGTGCAGGTGGGTTTATCACCGGGCTGGTGGAGCATCCAACCACTGCCAATCTAGTTTATGCCAGAGCGGATGTAGGTGGCATGTATCGCTGGGATGCGAAAACGCAGACCTGGACTCAATTGCTTGTGGGGGGTGCTGTTCCTCATCCCAGTCCGACCGACTACAATGTTGAGAGTATTGCTGTCAGCAAGACCAATGATCAGGTTGTGTATGCGGCGGTTGGTGGAGATTGGTCGGGCCTGGATAAAGGGAAAGGGATGGGCCGTATCCTTAAAAGCACGAATCGCGGTGCGACCTGGACCGAAAGTAAACAACACTGGTTTATCTCGGGCAATGAAGAGTCTCGAACGGGTGGTGAGCGTCTGGCGGTTGATCCCAATAACGATAAAGTTGTGTATTGGGGATCACGAAAAGAAGGTTTGTGGGTTAGTAAGGATGCAGGCAGCACCTGGACTCAGATACCTATAAACATGGTTCCTGCTGGCACCAACAAGGGTGATTCTATTGGTGTCAAGTTTGTAGCCTTTGATCCAGCCGGTGGTGTAAGTGGTGGCAAAACCAATCGTATTTATGCCAGCGTTGCCGGTGTTGGAGTATTATTCTCGAAGAATGGTGGTGCGACTTGGAGCAACATTCTGCCGACCACGGGTGTTTTCTATGATGACAGTGTTGGTTCGGACGGAACGCTCTATGTTACCGGCCTCACCGGCAATGGAAATGTCGCGGAAAAGTTTAATCCTGCTACCGGCAATTGGACAGTAATTACTCCAGGTGGCTCTATAGACCATATCGCCGTTGATCCATTTAATTCTAAACGCCTGATCGCTACCGGTGGGGGAATGAACTATGGAAACACATGGCGCTCAACCAATGGTGGCGCGAGCTGGGATACGCTTGGGCTAGCTGTTTCGTCACCCAACATCCCCTGGGCCGTCAAATCCGACGAGCAAGGGTATATGAGCCACGGGCATCTCTCTTTTGATCCTCAGATACGCAATAAGCTCTGGTTGCCTGAAGGAATCGGTGTTTGGACGGCCACAAATCTGAATGACTCAACGATCAAGTGGGTTTTTACCAGTAATGGAATTGAGGAGTTTGTCTCTACGGATGTGATTTCACCGGCGGGACATGCGATTACCACCTTTGAGGATCGCAATGGTGCCTATCATGCCGATCCAAATGCCTACCTGCAGCAGACTATTCTTACCGATAAATTCTCGGCTGGTACGAGTCTGAACTACAGTGGTGGCAATCCAAACTTTATTGCGGCTATATCTTCTGATACCCGCAATATGAATCCTGACATGAGTGGTTACTCGACGGATGGTGGAAAAACCTGGACGCAATTTAGCGGTAGTCGAAAAACCTCTGATCTGTATGGGGGTAATATTGCTGTCTCAGCCACCGATACTAAAAACATTGTTTGGTTGCCGACTTACAATCGTAAGCCTTATTGCACCAATGATACAGGAGCGACCTGGAACCAGTGCGCGACCGGTCTGGATGCTGCTGGATCTCTTCATGGAACGGTCTGGTGGTTTGGGAAACGGGCGCTGGATGCTGATAAAGTCAGCGGCGGTACCTTCTACCTGTATAGTACCTCAAATAATGGTCTATTCTATCGCTCGACGAATGGTGGAAAAACCTGGACGAAGTGTGCCGGAGCTGCTCCCAGTGCCGCCGCGAATGACTCACATGTATTTGGGCAGATCCATGCGGCACCAGGCAAAGCTGGAAATGTTTGGGTGAGCAA
>CAXTTV010000059.1:5125-24553 GCA_964247295.1 uncultured Ktedonobacteraceae bacterium
AGGGTGGTCTTTCCTACACGCAGAACGGTGGTGGGTCCTGGACAAAGCTGCAAAATGTGCAGTATGCGGGAGCCTTTGGCTTCGGTAAAGCCGCGCCGGGCTCGTCTTATCCCAGCGTCTATATGTATGGCGAAGTTAACAATGCCTATGGTATCTGGCGTTCGGACAACCAGGGTAAGACCTGGACCAGGCTAACACAGTATCCAGCGGGCATCTATGATCAAATCTATGCAGTCAATGGCGATATGCAGATTGTTGGTCGGGTTTATGTTGGATTTAGTGGCAACGGCTTTGTCTACGGAGACTCCGCTGGCAAGTAGCTACTGCTCCTACTACAGTTGATACAAGGGTCGGTGCCTCTTTATGAGAAGGCACCGACCCTCTTTTTGTAAGGGAAAGATCGAGACTGAATAAGCAGAAGAACCAACCTATGGAGTGGTGGACTGGCTCTCTTCAATCTATTTATCGGGAAGACGGTCAGGATAGTCACCGGGCCCCTGATATCCCTGTGGTGGAGCCTGATAGGACTGCTGATATGGATCGGCTGGTCTGATTGGATAGGGATTCTGCGGCTGACCCTGGTAAGGCTGGGCTGGATAAGCCGGTGGTTGCTGACCAGGATAAGGATTTTGTGGCTGCCCCATCGGAGGCTGACCACTATAGGGTTGCTGCCCATAGTAGGAGGGCTGGGCTGGATATGCATTCTGAGGCTGGGCTGGATAGACAGGCTGTCCCATCGGAGGTTGACCATTGTATGGCTGGCCCGGGTAGACCGGTTGAGCCTTCCGATTACGGAAACCAGTTTTCGGCAGTATGAAGCCAACCACCGCCAGGATCAGACCGAGAATGATAATTACGGAACCACCAACCCAGTTGTTACGATAGAAGCCGGTTGGGTTCTGCTTAAACTCATCAGTTGTAAAAACTGATGGTTGCCCATTCTCATTATAGGCTGTCAATTGAACCAGGTTTGCCGCCGATCCCTCCAGCTTTGTGCCGGTATTGGTGGCCTCTTCATCAATTGATTTGGTATCTGTAGGTTCGAAGATCACTGAAACCTCTTCGCCGACCTGTTGAACCGCTTCAGCGCTGATCGTGGGGGAGAAGTTATCCTGATGTAGGTAATAAAGAGAGCCATCTTGAAGCTGGATATAGGCGATATCATCATCACTACTTGTTTTGCTACTACCTTCGATCCTGAGGTAGTGGTCGATCTTTTCCTTTTCAGTATGTCCATAGGTGACTGTGTGAGAGCTCACACCATACAGCAGGCCGGCCAGGGCCAGGAGCACACCACCGATCATAAGGACCCAGCGTCGGGCGGCGGGACGAAAAAGTAACATAACAATCAGACGACCAATCACGTAATTCCTCCTCATCAACATAACAGAAGATACATAAAACTAATAGAAAAATAATGGGATTTTTCAAAGATTGAAATTATTCATGAAGCCATCGAAAAATCTTTTTCTTCTTTAGATTCTACATAAGATCCGAGAAAACGGAAGTATTCAGGAACAAGTAGGGAAAATAGGTTTACCGGAACCACGTCTTGCCATAACGTTTTCCAACATAGATTTTCCGTGTTCTCGATGTGCTAGAATAAGGTGAATGCGCGAATAGTGAGCCTGTTCATATCCGCGTTGTGCGCTACCTGTAGGTTCTATTCATTTCAATGCAAGAGTATCTCCATTCATTTTACTAGTGCGAGCAAGCTTCTTGCGTGTACTAATTGCTCGTAGCCTGTACGCCGTTTCTTTGCCAATGGCGGTCAAAGAATATACAGGCTTTTTAGATCAGAGGAGGATCTTCCTATGGCAACGATGAGAGAGGCCGTGATTGTTGAAGCATTGCGTACTCCGGTAGGGCGTCGCAACGGACAATTAAAGGAATGGCACCCTGTCGATCTGCTGGCCGAAACCCTGAAGACGTTAGTAGAACGGACCGGAATCGAGCCAGGTCTAATCGAAGATGTGATCGCGGGTTGTGTTTCGCAGGTGGGTGAGCAGAGCCTGAATGTGGCCCGCAACGCTGCTTTAGGCGCGGGCTTCCCCGAAAGCGTTCCTGGGACTACGGTTGATCGCCAGTGCGGCTCCAGTCAACAGGCAGTGCATTTCGCGGCCCAGGGGATCATGAGTGGTGCTTACGATGCCGTGATCGCCTGTGGCGTTGAGTCAATGACGCGCGTCCCGATGGGTTCCAACTCGGTTGGTCCTGGTCAGCCCTTTGGCTCGTATATGGTGGAGCGCTATCATAATGGTTTGGTGAATCAGGGGATCAGCGCGGAGCTGATCGCTCAAAAGTGGGGACTCAACCGCGAGGCCTTGGATAGCTTTAGCCTTGAGAGCCATCGCCGCGCCGCTCGGGCTACAGCCGAGGGGCGTTTCCGTGATCAACTGGTTCCCGTGGATGTGAAAAAAGAAGATGGAAGCACAGCCCTGTTCGATCGCGATGAGGGTATCCGCGCCGACACCAGCCTGGAGAAGCTTGGAACCCTGAAGCCTGCCTTTAAACCGGATGGATCGGTGACCGCTGGTAACTCTTCACAGATCAGTGATGGGGCAGCGGCTCTGCTGATTATGGAGGCGGAGACCGCGAAAAAGCTGGGCCTGCGCCCGAAAGCGCGCTTTGTCTCCTTCTCGCTGGCCGGCGATGATCCTATCTTTATGCTGACCGCGCCGATCCCCGCAACCCGTAAAGTGCTAGAGAAGGCGCATCTCTCGTTAAACCAGATCGACCTGATCGAGATCAACGAGGCCTTCGCCAGCGTCGTTCTGGCCTGGCAGAAGGAACTGGATGCCGATATGAGTCGCGTCAATGTCAATGGTGGCGCGATCGCTTTGGGCCATCCTCTGGGAGCTTCTGGTGCTCGCCTGATGACGGTTCTGCTCCACGAACTGGAGCGTACCGGTGGTCGTTATGGCCTTCAGACCATGTGCGAGGGTGGTGGCATGGCGAACGGCACCATTATTGAGCGCCTGGGCTAATCCCCAAAAATAGAAAAGGCAACGGCGATAGCTTTGAAAGAAGGGCCATCGCCGTTTTTGTCTGTTCAATCCTATGTAGCGAAGTGGGGGACCACCTCATCCACAAAGGTCTGAAGCGAACCGGTATCAGGAACCCGAAAGATAAAGTGTGAAACGCCGATCTCCGCGAAGCGTTCAAGCTCAGCGCGTACCTCGGCTGGACTGCCAGCGATAAAATGCTTTTCTGGCGAGCGTTTCACCTTCGAGGGATCATCGGAAACGCTGATCGTCGAGAGATACGTCAGGGCAATCTCCGAGGGATCTCGATTAATGCGCTGGCAGTGGCCCTTCAAAATCTCTAGCTTGCGAGTATACTCCTCAAGGGTGCAGGAATTGAAATTCCAAGCATCCGCATAGCGAGCGACGATCTCCAGAGTGCGGCGCTCACCACCACCGCCGATCAGTAGAGGGATCGCGGGATCGGGCTGGGGGGTAGCATAAGCCCCGTGTACACTATAGTATCTGCCCTCAAAGGTCGCCGGTGGTTTATTCCAGAGGGCCTTAAGGATCTGTAACGTCTCCTCAAGCTCTTTCATCCGAGTACCGGCAGGAGGCAGTTGCTCACCATAGCCATAACTCTGATATTCATCCTCTTTCCAGCCCGCGCCGATTCCCACAATCAACCGACCACCGGAAATAAATTGCAGGGTCGCGGCCATCTTCGCCAGCAGAGCCGGATTGCGATAGGCCTGGCCGAGCACCATCGTCCCCAGCTTATACTGTGGAAAGGCCCCGGCCAGAAAGCTAAGCGTTGTCAGGCACTCTAGAGAAGGATCATCGCCCCATTGCAGATGGTCCTCAATCCAGATTGAACTAAAGCCCGCAAGCATCTTAATCAGGCGTACGTTATACGTAAACAAATCTTTCACTGGCAACCCGTTAGGCCGGGGTTGGAGCATCAGACCGAACTCAATATTCGCCATCATTTTCCCTATGCATTCGCAATAAGCAGTCCTACAACCAGGCCATAGAGTACAAAGATGATCCCATCTACGAGAGTTTGCACGATGAGCAGAGACAGAATCGCTTTTAAGCCTTTTACCCTGTGAACCCCCATCGTCATAAAGACTTGAAGAACAATACGATAGATTGAAAGAAAAGACGCCATGAAGTTTCCTACATTGGGAATACATAGGAAAAGAAGGCCAAGTAACCAGATGGGTATATCAAACAGCAGTTCATTGTAGCAATAGGCCAGCAAGGTTCCCTTGCCCCCAAGGAATTTGGCTATCACATGAGGGATACCTATAATGATAAAGAAAGTAATTGGAAACAATACTAAAAAGACAAAGCTAAAGCGAATACCCACCACGCTAAGCACATCAGCATTCGCCAGTGTGCCAAACGCAAAGGTTATATAGAGACCAAAAGCTGGTAGAATTGTCATTAAACCAAGCTGGAACCATACGATATTCCAGGCGGCTTTCGCCTGCTCCTTTGCGAAGAAGGCTATACTGGGCTTTGTTATAGCATTAATATACTGTCCTGGCAATCCTTTAATAGCCTCTATCAGTGGGAGGGCCTGGCTACCGGGAGCGTAATAAGGTGGGGTATCATCGTCGAAACCATAAGGACCGGACTGAGGAGACCCGTAAGGATCAATTGGTGGTATAGAGTTCAGATCGTCGTTAGAATCAGGCGTGTGGTTGAAATTGTCAGCCATAATTGGACCTCTTTCTGCGTGAGCGCGATATGTTATACCAGAATGATTACAAAACAAAGAATGCCAGAAAATGGAAGGCATTACTATGAAATCCGTCACAACTATCATCTTTAGAGTAGGCAGATTGTAAAGGTATTCCACCAGGACTCATGGAAAATGTTGCTGAATAGTGATTTTATCTAGCGCATATAAAAATGAACGTGTTCATTTATAAGTATGAACGAGAAAGAGACTTTTGTCAAGGGGTGAGTAGGTCAATGAATAGCGCCTCGACGATCCGCTTGACCAACTATCAGATACTTGGAAAGCCGAGGTGGTGAGGCGTAGCATTTGTGGTTAGCGTTCCGTCATGCGGAAAAAGGGCGTATTGTTATTGACCGCCGATCCACTCTATTGAGGAACCGGCGGGAATTGGTAGTGCAGATGTAGAGACGGTCGCTTGATTTTAAGAAGCTTCAGGATGAAGCGGCGCGGGTTTTCTCCTGGTTAAAGCGCTGTAGAAGATCAGCGTTGGGAGCAGAACCAGCGCCGTTGCCACCAGCGCCCCTCGTAACGAACCGATTGTCGCGATCAGCCCGATGAATGGGCCGCCGATAATTTGCCCCAGAGCATCCACTTGGCTCGCCAGTGAATTTATCGTTGCCCGGACATTTGAGTCCAGGCGCTGATTCAGCCAGGAAGTATAGATCGGCTGGCGGATCGTGCGGACCAATGAGGTAGCCAGCACTGCCGCGACAGCCAGCCCGAATTGTCCGGCCAGCGCGAAGACCCCGATCGTCACCATCCGAGCACTATCGAGCAAAAGCAGCGTCCAGGCTGCATGTTTCAAGGTATCCACCCGGCGCTGAATAATTTCCATCGCCAGAATGCTTAGAAGCGCAGTCACCATACTGATTATCCCGAACCACATAACAACTGGCAGGTGCCAGAGTGCAGGCAGATGAATAGTATCCAGCATGTGTTTGGTCCAGAGGCGGTCATACCCTTCGCTGGACATGCCAGCGAAGGCCGTCGCCAGAAAAAGCGTCAGCAGGACTGGATGGAAGCGGACTGCTTTGATCCCCTCGCGAAGAGTCTGTCCCATCTGCCGCCAGCCTTCCCGTTCCTCCCGTGGCAAAGGATGGAATCCGTCCTCCGGCATCGTAAAAAACAGAAAGATCGCCAGCAGAATATGCAGCAGACCGCCGATCACAATCGGCAGATTAATCTGAATCAGAGCCAGTCCTACGCTGAGGGGGATCGCGAGCAGCATACAAAGCTGGCTGATTTGCTCCGCTCGTAGGAGAATGGGGCTCATCCGTTCCTCGCCGATCTCATCGGCCAGCCAGGCCTCCTGAGCACCACTGGTAAAGGTAAAACCGATCCCCCAGATCACCTGAGTAGCGGCAACAGCCCAGAAAAAGGGGATCAGTCCCTCAAGGGTAAAGCCCAGACCAATCAATACCAGACCGATCAGAACCGAGAGCCGGCGGCTATAGAGATCCGCGACAATCCCCGTAGGGATCTCAAAAAGAAACGCGCTGGCCTCCAGCACCGTCCCTACCAGCACCAGTTGGAGGGCATTCAAATGGACCGTCTCCACCTGATAGATCAGATTAACGATCGTGATCAACGTAAAGGCCAGAGTCGAGAAGCCTTGCAAAAAAAGGTAGTAGAAGGCTGCATTGCGATTGCGCATAAAACCTTTCCTCGAAAGCGCGCAAGCCCCTTAAGGGCAACATTATAGAAGGATCGTAGCGTTTTGAGGAAAGGTGGAGGAAAGAAAAGCCCGAATTGAGGAGAGCACAAAAACATTCCTGTAATCGTTACAGGCACAGGAAGTAAGATCCGAAGATGTGCTTTAGAAGCTCACCCCACCTTTATTGGAGGAAATGATCTTTTGAGGCATAGGATGTGGTTACCTACCTTATAAATTCTTATCCTAAATATAATGAGAAATTCGCGAAAAGTCAAGCTTGAGTAGGAGAGCCGCTTGCGATCCAATTGGGAAAAGGGAAAGAGGCTTCTGTACAGGAAAGGGAACTCGAATGAGGTAGGTCGGGTCCACGCGTGGACCCGTGCCCAGGGGAGCCACCCTTCGTCGGAAGCCAAAACCTCCAGGGATTCATAGGTCCGCCCACGTGTGTGGCGGTGGAGAGTGGACCAATGCCCTTTGCCACGGGTGCACGCGTGACCCGATCTACGAAGCCCCACCTCCCTCTGATGTTCCAGTTCCTTTTTTTAACAGAGTCGCAAGCGACTCCCCCCATCCTATGCAGTGTGTTTGAAGCCCATAGCGTAGAGCGAGGCATACGCCCCCTGTTGCTGGAGCAGCTCGCCATGAGGTCCTTGCTCCACAATGCGACCGGCCTGAAGCACGACAATATTATCAGCATTTTTGATGGTCGAGAGCCGATGGGCAATCACAACGGCGGTACGTCCCGTGAGCAGACGCCGCAGTCCTTGCTGGACCAGCAGCTCGGTAAAGGTGTCGATATTGGCGGTCGCCTCATCCAGAATCAGGATACGGGGATCGGCCAGCAGGGCTCGGGCAAATGAGATGAGTTGTCGCTGACCCACGCTCAGATTGCGACCACGCTCACGGATCTGCGTCTCGTAACCCTCAGGGAGCTGCATAATCAACTCATGTGCCCCCACCGCTTCAGCCGCCGCCCGTACCTCATCATTACTGGCTTCCAGTCGCCCATAACGAATATTCTCGCGGATCGAGCCGGTGAACAGGAAGGGATCTTGGAGCATCACGCCGATCTGGTTGTGCAACGAATGTTGTGTGACCTCGCGCACATCAATCCCGTCGATCAGCACCGCCCCGGAATCCACATCGTAGAAGCGGGTGATCAGTCCCGCGATCGTGCTTTTACCGGCTCCCGTTGGTCCAACAATCGCTACTGTCTGACCCGGCTCTATATTCAAGTTAAAGCCCTTAAGGACCGGAAACTCAAGTTTGTAGCCAAAGACAACATCCCGAAACTTGACCGCACCCTTAATCTGAGGCATCTTGATGGCATCCTGACTGTCTTGTAAATCTACTGGCATCGCCAGGATCTGGAAGATGCGCTCCGCCGCGACGCCCGCGCGCTGTAATTGTGTATACTGCTGGCTCAGCTCGCGGATCGGATCAAAGAAGCGATTGATATAGAGCGTAAAGGCCACCAGCACCCCGATTTGCATCTCTCGATGCGCGACTAGGATACCGCCATAGATTACAACCAGCGCGATCGCCAGGGCCGCCACTACCTCAACAAGAGGTAGCATCAGAGCCCCAACCTTACTGGCCTCCAGATTCGTATCCCGATTATAAGCATTCAGATCATCAAACTCCTCCCGATTACGTCCCTCGCGTGCCAGACTTTGAATCACCCGCATACCAGAGATATTCTCTTGAAGCGTCGCATTCACTAGAGAGATCGCCGCGCGAGTGCGCCGGAAAGATCTCTGGGCGTAACGCTGCCAGGCAGCCGCGATTAGAACCATAATTGGCAGTACCGTAAAGGTCAGGAGAGCCAGACTGACATGGAGAGCCAGCATCGTCCCGACAATTCCTACCAGCGCGACCAGCGAGCTCAGCATGGAGAGTAGACCCGAGCTAAGCATCGACTCCAGAACATCGATATCGCTTTGTAGACGCGACATCACACGACCAATCTGAGTGCGGTCATAGAAGCGCAGCGAGAGCTTTTGAAGATGCGTAAACATATCCGAGCTTAAATTATAAAGGATATTTTGCCCGGCCCAGCTCATCGTCCAGATTTGCCAGTATTGCGACTGCCACATCCCTACATTCACCAGTATCAGCACAATCCCGATGACTCCCAGCCCATTGAGATCTCTCTGGCTGATAAAGTTATCGATTGCCACCCCAATGAGATAGGGGTTTGCCAGATTGAGGGCGGTATAAACCAGCATTAAGATCGTACTGAGCACAATGACGCCACGGTACTGAGAGAAGTAGGGGTTAAACTGTCGGATCAGCTTCCAATCAAAGCCTTTTGAGGTATCTTCATCGGCGGCAGCCAGATTATTCTCATTCCAGGCCTTGCGCTCCCTCTGCTTACTGGCGCGGAGGCTCTGGACATAATTCTGACGCTCCTCTGTTTTTCTATCCGCGCTCACCCTATGCCTCCTTACGGCTGATACTGCCGGTCAATCGGGACTCGAATTCATCCTGCTCACGCAGTTGTAGATCGTACAGCCGGGCGTAGCGGCCACCTTGGGCCAGCAGGCTCTGATGTGAGCCGCGCTCCATAATCCGACCGTGGTCCAACACAAGAATCTGATCCGCGCGCTTGATCGTCTGGAGACGCGAGGCCACCACCAGCGTTGTGCGGTTGCGCATCACCTCATCGAGCGCCTGTTGAATCAAGAATTCCGTCTCCATATCCACACTGGAGGTAGAGTCGTCCATAACCAGAATGCGAGGATCGAGTAATAGTGTTCGGGCGATTGCCACACGCTGTTTCTGGCCGCCGGAAAGGGTCACGCCGCGCTCGCCAACCCAAGTATCATAGCCATCGGGTAGAGTCAGCGCGAAATCGTGCAGTCGAGCGATCTTCGCCGCCGTGATAATCTGTTCATCTGTAGCGTTAGCCATGCCATAAGCGATATTATCGCGGAGCGTTGCGTTGAACAGGAACACATCCTGGAGTACCAGTCCAATCTGGCGACGGAGCGAGAGCCGGGTTACCTCACGAATATCCTGACCATCCACAGTGATGCGACCATCTAAAACATCGTAGAAGCGGGGCAGGAGGTGGAGAATCGTGCTTTTGCCGCTACCAGTCGCGCCCAGCAGGGCGATCACCTGACCGGGTTGGGCCTCAAAAGAGATCTCATGAAGCACCTGGGGACCTGTGGTGTAGGCGAAAGACACATTCTCAAAGCGAACCTCACCTTGAACCTGTTGAAGCGTGCGGGCCCGAGGAGCATCCTGCACTGCCGATTGCGTATCCAAAACCTCGAAAATGCGTTTCCCGCCAGCCAGGCCCCGCATAAACCAAGTAATCATATAGCCGAAAGCGCGAACTGGCGTCCCCAACAGTAGCACATACTGCATAACCGCGACCAGCACGCCCAGACTCAACTGGTGGCCGATCACCGAAATCCCCCCGATCCAGATCACCAGAACCGTCACAATATTGAGCACCAGAACCATTAAGGGCTGGTTCCAGGCCGAGAGACGCATCGCTCGCTGACTGAGATCTCGGAGATGGCGGTTCTGTTGATCAAACTTCTCGATCTCAAAATCCTCGCGCGCGAACGATTTCACTACACGGATACCGCTCAGGCTCTCCTGCATAATTGTCCCGAGATCGCCGGTCTCACTCTGGATCGTAGTCCAGAGGGGGCGCAGGCGACGACTGATCTGAATCCCCAAAACAATCAGGATCGGGACACAGATCAGCGTTACCAGGGCCAGATGCCACTCAAGCCCAAACAGGATAATCGCCACTGTCGCGAAGGTCACCAGAGCCACAAAGCCACGGAGCAGACCAAATGGGATGAAATTGCGAAGGCCCTCAATATCCACCGTCAGGCGAGACATTAGTTGTCCTGTCTCCGACTGGTCGTGAAAAGCAAAACTCAGGCTCTGAAGGTGATCGTAGACCTGATCACGCAGATCGTAAGCGACCAGGCAGGAGACCGCCTGTGAAAGATAGCCCTGGCCGTAAGCGCTTAAACCGCGCAGAATGCTACTGACCAGAATGGCCCCGGCAGCCAGCAGGAGATCATTGACCTGCCCACTGCGAACACCGACATCAATCACCCATGCCAGTAGCCAGGGGATCGCCAGAGAGAAGCCGGTTGAGAGTGCCACGCAAAGTAACGTCGCGAGCGAGGGCCACCAGTGAGGCTTTAATAAACCGAGAATGCGGAGATAGATACCGAGCGTTTCTTTCCAGGCTGTAATTGATAACCACCTTCGAGATCGTTGAAGACGTGCTGAAGAGGCCGCAGACACAAGCACTTTCCTTTCTAAAGGACAGCAAAGCTACAGGTTTTGGCAAGATAATGTTTTTTCTATACAGTAGATGTCAGGAGATTGTAGAGGTTATCACAAAAAAAGCAAAAAAACTTGCAGCAGGCCGATTATGGCTGGTGCTTGCAAGCAACAATACAGAGCTCTCAGCGAAAAAGATGCTATCTAATCTTTTCTTCTACCAGGTAATTATACCCAGGAACAGGAGGAAAGCACAAGGAAGCCTACGGTAAATGGATCAAAGAAACATATAGGGAGATCGCTAAAAAGAGTGATGCCCCTCTTTCAAAGCGACTCGATCAGTTTTTGAAGCTCAAAAATGTCAAAGGGTTTCGTAATAAAGGTTTTCACCCCCATCTGATCCATCTGCTGTTTCGTGAACACATCCGCACTCATCACTACGATCTTAAAGTTTGTATGCATATTGCGGCGATACATTTCGTTTAAGAGCGTGTACCCACTGATATAGGGCATCATGAGATCCAGGAGCATAATATCAGGCTTTAAACCAGCCTCGATCTGATCCAACGCCTCACGGCCATTATTCGCGACCACCACTTTGTAATCCGAATTTTCAAATAACTCTTCTACAACCGACTGAATATCCACATCATCGTCAACAACGAGCAATGTTTTTGCCATGATAATCTCCCCTGATTATTATATCTATTAGTGTTAACACGTGTGTAAAGAGATTAGGGATATTTGTCCCTTCACACACGTGCCAGGCATCTCGCTTCCAGTCCCCTATCTTTTCAGATATTTCGTAAACCAATCAATTGTGCGCTGTCGATAATCGCGAACGTGTTTTCGCTGTCGCAATCCATGACCCTCATCGGGATAAAGGATTAGTTCGGTTGGTCTGTTCATCTCGCGCAGCGCCCGATAGAAGGCCCAGGCTTGATTGACAGGCACGCACTCATCCTGATCGCCGTGGACAATTAGCACCGGAGCCTGAACCCCTTTGACGTAAGTGATTGGAGAGTTCTGGCGGTACATCTCAGAATTTTCTTGAGGCGAGACCAGACCATCACCCAGCATCCGCATATCCCAATCTGGAATGTTTGATTGAGCGTGGAAGCTATGGAAGTCACTGATCCCCGCGCCCATCAGAACCGCCTTGAAGCGTTGCTCACCCTTGACGGCAGCCCAGGCTGCCATAAAGCCGCCATAGCTCCAACCCATCAAGCCAACTTTCTCAGCATCTACAAGCCCTTGGGCAATCAGATAGTCGATCCCGGCCAGGATATCCTGAAAATCTTTGCCGCCCATATCACCGAGTACCGCATCCGCGAAGGTCACGCCTCTCCCGATGCTACCGCGAATATTTGGTCGCAGGACCGCGAAGCCATTGGCGGCCAACAATTGAGAGCGGTAGAGATCCCAATCATCGCTCCAGAACCCCGACGGCCCACCGTGTACGTGGACGATCAGGGGTGGTAGTTTGCCCTGCTCCTGATTGAGTGGCAGGGTTAAGATGCCCTCGATCTGCCAACCATCAGCGCTCTCATAGCGGATGCGTTGATTGGATGCCAGCTCTAACGTCTCTTCGAGAAGCGGGTTGAGGCGAGTCAGCCGCCGCCACTCTATCTTGTGCTCGGTAAGCTCTCCAAGCCAGATATCGGGTGCATGCTTTTCCGAGTGCGTTACAGCGATGCGGCGACCATCGGTCGAGAGTGAAAGATTCGCCCAGTAATAATTGCGCAGGTGAAAGCCCTGGTTTATCGTAGTAATCTTGCCATCGGCCTCAGCAATGACTCCCACCTGACTGGTAAGCCCATCCAGAGCTCCATAGAGCAAGTGTTGCCCATCGGGAAGCCAGCTACTCCATCCAACACTAAATGGCGCGCCGGGTGTTAGATTGCGGGGATTGCTACCATCAGCATTCATTACATAGAGATCTCCGCTGCCGCGACCGGGATCGCTCCACTCACCTGAGGTATAAGCGATGCGCTGGCCGTCGGGTGACCAGACCGGGGCACTGGCCTGACGCGTCAACTGAGAGATCTGTTTAACCACTCCGCCATCCGCCGGGACCACCCCCAATTGCCCCCGATACCAATCCGTATCTTCAGAGCCATCGCTATAGTACACCACAAAACGTTGGCTATCGGGCGACCAGGCATACTCCCAGACCGAAAGCTGGTTAGACGTTACCGCCACAGGTGTATCGTTCTCAAGGAGAAGCGTCCACAGGCGAAGATGAGGTTGGGAGCCGACCCGAAAATTTTTTTCAGGATCTTTTGGCTCACGTGAAAGAAAGGCCAATGAGCGGCCATCTGGAGACCAGGAGAGATCGCTGATCCCGGTTGGCGTCGAGCAGAGCTGTCGGGCCGTCCCGCCGTCGCGAGAGATCACAAAGGGCTGTGGGCGCTTCTCGCCATTGGAGCCCTTTACTTTAGAGATAAAGGCAACCTGACTGCTATCGGGAGACCAGCAGGGATTGTTATCATCCTCACCTTGAGAGAGGGGGCGGGGATCGCCCTCGCCACTTGTTTCAACCACCCAGATGCGATCGCGCTCACGGGGCTGACCAGGAAGCCAGCAAGCCTCTAGAAAAGCTACATAGCGCCCGTCGGGCGAAATCGTCGCATCATAAGTGCTCCGGGCCTCAAAAATCGTATCCGCTGTGACATGCTGCATTTGAGAAGAAGGAGCCATCTCTGTGTCAGAGACAGCGCCTGGAAGAGAGGAAAGCTCATTCATAAAAACCTCAATTAAGAGCTATATTGTTTCAACAGAGCGCGAGCTAATGAGCGCTTATGCACCTCATCAGGGCCATCCACAATATGAATCGTGCGGCCATGAGCCCACATCTCAGCCAGTGGAAAATCATCACTAAGGCCAGCCCCCCCGAAAAGCTGGATCGCCCGATCCACCACCGTCGTATGCACCTTAGCCGCCACCACCTTAATCATCGCGATCTCGTTCTGAGCCGCCTTCTTACCAAGAGTATCGATCGTCCAGGCCGCTTTCAATGTGAGCAAGCGGGCCTGCTCAATCTCCATTGCCGAAAGCGCGATCCAATCCTGCACCATTCCCTGATCGCCCAATGTCTTGCCAAAGGCTTTACGGCTATTCGCGCGCTGAAGCATAAGCTCTAAAGCGTACTGAGCCGCCCCAATTGAGCGCATACAGTGATGGATACGGCCAGGGCCAAGCCGGGCCTGAGCGATCGCGAACCCATTTCCCTCCTTGCCGAGCATATTGCTCATCGGAACCCGGACATTTTCAAAAAGGAGCTCGCAGTGGCTTTCATTATCCTGATAGCCCATCACAGGTAGGCAGCGAACCACCGTCACGCCCGGCGTATTTTTCGGGACCAGAACCATACTCTGCTGCTGATGGCGGTCAGGATTTTCCGCATCCGTCTTACCCATCACGATCAGCAGCTTACAACGCTCGCGACCGGCTCCTGATATCCACCACTTGCGGCCATTCAGCACATACTCATCGCCCTCGCGCGCGATGCTCAACTGAATATTCGTCGCGTCTGAACTGGCGACATCGGGCTCTGTCATCGCGAAGGCCGAGCGGATCTCGCCATTGAGCAGAGGCATCAGCCAGCGCTCCTTCTGTTCCGGAGTACCGAACTGAGCCAGAATCTCCATGTTACCAGTATCGGGAGCCGCGCAATTAAATACCTCTGAGGCCCAGGGGACCCGGCCCATAATCTCTGCCAGAGGAGCATACTCCAGATTTGTCAGGCCCGCGCCATATTCGGGTTCTGGCAGGAAAAGATTCCAGAGCCCCATTGTCCGCGCCATCTCCTTTAATTCATCCACAATCTCGGCATGGTGATGAGGATTGCCAGAGGCTGCAATTTGCTCGTGATACGTTTGTTGATTTGGATAAATAGAGCGCTCCACAAACTCAGTGATCTGCTCACGAAGATTATTCACCTTCTCGGAATAGGCAAAATCCATGATGACCTCCCTGGAAATGGCTAAAGGGCATCGGCGTCGATGCCCGGTGTGAGCACAAATTGTTCTTGTACACAGCTCCTAAAAGTATAGCACGCCGGGAGAGTTTGTTCGATCATTAAAGTGTCTAGCCGGCTCCGCTACCGCCGCCTCCGGCCGCGCCCCCACTTCCAGCACCCGCCGAACTTCCACCCATCGCAGCGCTTGATCCTGCCATATGGACAAAAGCCCCGCTCATATCTCTTTGTGCTAGAGTGCTGCTGAACCAGGGCGGAATGGTAAGCTGATGACGTTTCTGAAAGTATCTGGCCCAGATAGGCAAAAGACCAAACGTGGTCGCATACAACAGGTAGCGAGCAAAAAGGTCCGGCTCGCTCGCTGGTGCTTTGCCCCGAGAGATTTTGTGCAGGTAGCCCGCGAAGTTTTTGCAGGCTAACGACTCCTGATAGCCTTTATCGCTCAAGGGGGAGATGGAGAGCGTCAGGATATATCCGATACAGGCGGCGAGAGCCAGACCGCCAGGAATCAAGATAATGATCGGGCTCAATAGATTTGGCCTTACCCATACCAGCAGCATCAACAATCCGATAGCGAGAGAGAGCAACAATTCAATGGAGCTAAAGATTGTAAGCTGGTGGCGTCCACGTTCGCGAATGGGATCGATCAGGCCCAACTCGCGCATCCATTGCTGGACAGGTTTATTGAACAGAGTGCTTCGACTGGCATAGAGCTGCCCTGCCTTTGTCAAAGAGATCGCGGGACCATATCTTTCTTGAAAAAGTAAATTAAATAATCCTTGCTCCGGCGGTTCCAGATCCATAGGGATCGCGGAAAACTCAATCTGATAGCGATGGGCCTTAAATATGGAGCCGGGCCGCTGGAGATCCACAATCCGCAGCACTCCCCGATTAGCTAGCCCGAAAATTGTCGCCAGTACACCATTCCAATTAGGGCCGCCGGAGACACTATTAAGCGCATTGATCACCGCCGGGTGCAGATCTACTGGAGGTTCGGTAGATACCGCCATTGTCGCTGGTGGCGCCGCGCCGCGCCGGTAGCGCAATGCGAACAGAATCAACGGGACCAGCCCGGCAGCCAGGAAGAGGAACGCTCCCAGCAGTGCGTAGGGAAGCGTTGTTCCTGTCCGCTCATTCTGTTTCTGCCAGTCAGGTTTTACCGTAGTCAAGGTATCCTTCTGGAAACGCTGGCTGATCTGTAGTGGCGTCGCGCTTTTCAATTTTTGAACGGTAAATATTGAGGTTGTATCTCTGGTTTCAACTTTTGCCTGACCGCGCTCCACTACCGGAGTTCCCAGTGGCCGGGCCCCGACGGGGTAGGAGACCGTTACCTTCGCGTTTTTAATGGTGTAATCATAGTCGGTAGGCAGGGCGTTCCAATTAAAAAAATCGGCATCCGCATTTTTTTGAATTACACTCTTCGCTCGATAGACCAGAACAAAGGTATGGGGCTTGTCCGTGGGATCAAAATGCCATTTGACTTTAATTTGGCTGCCTTTTGTGATCTCCACATGTTTCGCAGTCGTTCCCTCCGGAAGCTCTTTACCATCCATCCTGGCTGAGATAACCGAGATCCCATCGGTCTTCTCTTGAGGAAGGTTACGGTACACATAGGTAAATTTCCCACCTGAAAAATAAAATAAAACCGTCTCCGTTACCAGAAGAGAGCCCTCTTTTTCGATCGCAATCCGCGATGTATAACTTTCGGCGCTATAGCTTTTGCCCGCCAGGGCCACGCCCGATAAGCAGAAGGCTGTCAGCAGAGCCAGCGTGCCAGCCACTGTACAGACCTGGATCGATAAGCGCATCCTTTTTCCTCTACCTTTGATACAAACATTTTCTTGTTCTTGCTATAAATATACGTAAAGGAGTAGATAGAGTTAAATATCACAAGGATAAGCGAAAAAAGAAAAAAGCCAGGGGCCTGATCAGGCCCCTGGTTGAACATCAAATCCTGTACCCCTTATCTGAACCATACAAGATCTGGAAAAGACCCCGGCTTATTGCTCCTGAGGGTACTGGGTTTGCGGTTGCTCATACTCTGATTTTGGTCGGGTCTCATTTGTCGAGTGCTCATAGGCGCTGCCAGACAGCTCCTCAACTGTTTGAGGACCGCGATAAGCGGCCTGCTCCGAGTAGGGATTGACATCGGCCTGGTAGCCTTCCTGATAGGACTGATAGGTATCTGATTTTGGTTGTTCTGATGGCTGATGGTAGACGGGTGGTTGATATGTTGGGACCGGTGGTCGTTCCATCGTCGGAGCACTATGATTTCCATAGAACATAGATTTGCTGGCAAAGGCAGCCATCGCGATCAAAACAAGCGCGCCCACCAGAATTGATAGACCCAAAAGGCTCATTCCGCCAAACACGAACCCGTGTCGTGGGAAAAATGCAATGATCATAAAGATGATCCAGCCTGGCCCAAAGAACATAAAACCGCTGCGCCTCCGGGGTCGAAAGGGAGGACGATTAAATCCATTGTTATAGTATCGCATGAAAAGCTCCTTATAGGTAGCTTGATATCGTTATGTAGACGCTTCCTAAACGTTATCGCCCTACAAATGTATTTTCTTCGTCTGTCGGGCTACCGTGAGGTGGTAGTCTGGAGGCGGAGGGTATCGCAATCGTAAGCTAAAAAATGCTTTGTCCATTGTAGTGTAGCATGTTGTGTGTACTTTTGGTAGAGCAAGAACCGGAATTATATGCTCTCCAATAATCTAAACGGAAAGTACCTCTATATCTTTTAATAATGAAAACACCCTCGTTCTAAGAAGTATTCCATAGATACATAGTTTCATTTCTATAGGACTTCGATTTCTACTTGTATAAAAACTTATATTTGAACGTGAAACAAGGCGTGATCGGTAATCTAGGCAATCTTCTGTCTGTAAATCTTGCACCTAATTGCATTAAATCAATGTAAGTGGCTTTTATAATCGTGTTTTGTATCGTGAAGCGTCAAAAGATATCTAGTGTCATGACACATTCATGCCTGATGGATTGTGGTTAATGAGTTGTGTCCTACCATATTTATTTCCCGACCATGTTGAAGATGCAGATATATAGAAGAGGATCTATGTACAATCTACCGGACCAGCCTACAGGTAAGATGCGCCCTATAGTTATCAGGAAACGGAGATTTGTGCCGTTTTCGGGCCCGCCAGAGCAATCACAGAAACTTTCACAGAATCAGGGAAGAGAGCAGAAGCCCGGTAGTATGGTACGGTCAGGTTCACAGGTTCAAGGCGTCCGATCGGAGCCAGATCAGTCCTTGCCCATTTTAGATGATTGGACAGCTTTTTCTGAATCAGGTCGTTTACTTCAGGAGCAATCTCCGATTGTTTACCCGAATCGTGTATCGCCAGGGAAAGATCAAAAGGAGCCACGCGTTGCTCCGATTACAACAGGGGTGAATATTCAGGCACTGCCTCATCTATTATCTCCAAATGACGCGCGGGAGTCATTAATAAAGACAAATGAGCCGCAGCATTCGGCCTTCGGTCCGTCGGCTTTATCGCCCGAAGCTTTTAATCGTATTTCAAATTCATTGACGCTTGGCATTCTTTTACGTCAGACTGGGCTGAGTATCAAGATCCGCTTTCTCCTTGCCCTGGTGCTTTTCGCGGTGGTCCCGGCTCTGATGCTGGTGCTGGTGCTTGGTGATCCCCTGGGAACTGAGCAGAGGGCCACAATGGGCCAGGCTCTGTTCCTTCAGGCGCAGGCTCAGGAGCAGGGTTTGGATCAGCAGTTTGGGGCTAGGATTCAGGAGACCATTCGTCTGGCGGACCAGATAGCCCCGGTCACCTTAAATGCTACTCAGGCCCAGATGTTGATGACGGCTGAGACCATGGATTCCAGTTCCGTGAGCTGGCTGCTGGTACAGAACGATGGAGAGATTCTGGCGGCGGGCGATCTTAAGCAGCAGTTGGCGGGTAATCAACTCAAAGCTTTGCCATTAATGGCGAACCCTGCTCCTCTGCAACAATTGTTTCAAGTTGACCTGGGTGATCGTGCTAGTACCACTATGGTTTTTGGGAACGATAAGCGTATCCCTGGTGGGTGGATGGCAGTCGCGGTTCCAGTAAATACACAGCCTAAAAGCATCCTGTTGTCGGTTTTCTCGCTCACAAAAGTCGGTCAAGGATCGCTGGAGATGGGGCAGCATCCTGTGGGCCAAACCTCAATGCTAATAGATCAGCAGCGGCGCATATTATTGCGCGGCGGTTCTCACAAGGCGGCCTCGGAGCCATTCACCGCTATTTCTCCAAACGTGCCATTGCCAGAAAATGGACGTGCTGATCCCACCGTGATTCCCAACAATCCTCTTACTGGCCAGACCGAGATTGCTGTAAGCGTCCCAATGAAGACATTTCAGGGGAGCTATCTTATAGCGGTTCCGCAAGACACCTGGCTGGCTCCCAGCAGTCGAATGCTGCTTGTTGGTCGAAACACACTCCTTTTTGTGTTAGGTATTTTGCTGCTTGTTGTGCTGGTAGCAACCTGGACTGCCCTGCCGATCATTCGTCCAATCCGTCAGGCGACTCGTGAGCTAGAAGCCTCAACCGAGGAAGTGCGAAAGCTTGCTGAGGATGCCTTGAGGATTGCCCAGGAGCACACTGTCGGCACCTCGATCTTGACAGGAGCCAGCCGCCGCCTGAATAGTCGTAAGCGGTCATTAATTCGTGATGGGATGATGATAACGCAGATTTGTAGCACATTGCAGGTGCGTATCCAATGGTTGATCCAGGGAGCGCAGGCTGCACGCAATAAAGTGATAGTTGAAGCCTTGCAGGAAATCGCGCAGGGGGTTGTCCAGGTT
>CAXTTV010000060.1:0-23995 GCA_964247295.1 uncultured Ktedonobacteraceae bacterium
ATTTGATCGCTCCACTTTCTAGCTGGCCCGGTATCAGGCTTTATGGAAGGTACTGACAATGCTGCCAAACTGGATTTTGTCACCATCATTGAGAGGCGTCGGCGTATCCGGTTCCAGGCGCTTTCCATTAATTTTGGTGGCGTTGGTACTGTTAAGATCGGTCACCGTGTAGGTGCTGCCCACATGTTCCAGTGAGGCGTGAATACGTGAAGCGGTATCCGATTTCTCCATTGAGCTGAGATCCACCTCGGGGCGAACACCACCCAGATCGTGATCGTACCGTCCAACCATGGCATTGCTGCCCTTCAATTGGATCGTTGGTCCATTTTCAAAGGTCAGATTGCCCCAGACCGCGTTGGGATCAAATCCCGGCTGAGAAAGCGGCTTGGCCTGGAGCGGCTGAGCCGGAGCGGGAGCAGGTTTTTTAGACTGAAGCGGCTGCGGATTAACCGGTGGCGTATAGACCGGAACCGGAGGCGATGGTGGTACCTGCGAACTGATCGTCGCATCCGGCACATTCGTTGCCTGATAGGTAATTGTCGGTTTTGGCACCACGGGCGGCTGCTGCGGAGTCGGAGGCACATACGGCTCAGGCTTCGGCTTCGCAGCGGCAGGCTGCTGTGGAGGTGGTGTGTATTGCACTGCCGGCTTTGGTGGCGGGTAAGTTGGATTAGCCGGTGGCGTATAGGTTGGGACCGATGGTTTGGGCGGCGGCTGATAGGCCGGAGTGGGCTGAGCCGGCGGCTGATACGTCGGTGCTGGCTGAGCCGGTGGTGTATACGTTGGAACTGACGGCTTCTGCGGTGGATCGTAGGTCGGGGTCGGTTGAGCCGGCGGTTGATAGGTTGGGACCGAAGGCTGGGCCGGCGGTTGATAGCCGGGTGTTGGCTGGTAGGTTGGGACTGTGTTATAAGGGGCCTGTTGCTGCGAAGCAAAGCCGGGCATGGGCTGACTCCACTGCTGGACCTGTGGCATCAACTGAATAGGAATAGGACCAGCAAAGACGCCCGGCTTCTGTTGTTGAACCAGGCGATCTACCATATTGAGCACCTGATTGCCCAGGCTAGCCTGACGAATTGCTCCAGCGCCAGCGGTTAGCATCAACGGCCAGAGTACAGGAGCGGCGATCAGGCCAACCGCGCCTACAGCAGCCTTGTCAACCCACTTCTGCTGACCAATCATTGCCAGCACGCCATAGTTGTTGCGCTGAATAATCAGGGTCAGGGCGGATTGCAGGCCAAGAATGGCCTCGAAGTCTCCGCCCTTCTTGAGCTGGACTAGCATCTGATCAGTACCAGTGCCAACTTGCTGTACCTGATATCCTTGAGCCAGGAAAATATTCTCCAGCCCATTCGCCAGTTGCGCGATATCGATCTCGGTAGAATTGTAAAACCGGGCGTCCATTAATTTCTCCTACATTACAACGAAGATGGGGAGACGGGTTCGGCTGGGCGGGACTCGGGATCGTGCTGACGCACCAGTCCATCAACCAGATTCAGAACCTCCGCACCTACCGTTACCTGGCGGTACGCGCCAGCCCCGGCTGTAAAGATCAGTGGCCACAGGACGGGCGCGGCAAAAAATCCGATCGCGCCAATCGCGGCCTTATCCAGCCATTTCTGCTGACCGGTTGTCACAACCAGACCGCCAGCAGTGCGCTGAAAAATTACAGTCAGAGAAGCTTGCATACCAAGAAGGGACTCCAGATCGCCACCTTTTCTTAATTGTATCATCTTCTGCTCTGCGTTCCCAGCTTGTTGCACCTGATATCCCTGCTGACGATAAAGATTTTCAACGTCATTCGCAAGTTTCTCAACATCGACGCTTTTCGTATTGTAAAATCGGGTATCCATTTTTTAGTATACTCCTCAATTTTTTGCCGGATGATGTTTTTTTTAGAAAGCTTTCTGCATCTATATACGATGAGTTCTCAGGAAAGTTGGAATATATTTTACCTGTTCGAGAAGATAAACGTGTAGAAGTTGTTAGAATCAAATTCTCGTCTGGCAATGGTATAATGAAGAACATTTTTTTCCACTGGATCATTTTACAGAAAGCGGAATATGTCTGAGCAACTCGATGAGGCGCTAACGGAGCCGTCTGGTTCTGAGATCGGTTCCTCGCGCAATACGCTGCGCTATATTATCCTGGGCCTGTTGGGGGCCCGCCCAATGAGTGGCTATGATATCAAGCTGGCCTTTGATCGAGCAATTGCCAGCTACTGGAACGCCGGCAACAGTCAGATCTATACAACGCTCAAAATGCTGAGTCAGGCTGGTCTGGTGGAGTCGGAGCTTATCGAACAGAAGGGAAGGCCGAATCGCAAGGTCTATCATCTTACTGAGGCTGGCATAATTGAATTAGATCGCTGGCTCCATGAGGAGGTTCCTGATCGCTTTAACAAAGATGAGTTTCTCACCCGATTGTTCTTTTGTGGTGAGACCACAGATGATGTTACACTTCAGCACTTAGAGCAGCATCGGGACACGCTTAAACAGCAATTGGACCATTTAGAGTGGGCGCGACAACAGTATGGAGCGCGGGCCAGTCGTCGGCCTCGTTTGCTTGAATATCAGATGCTGGTACGCGAATATAAAGAGGCCACACTTCAAGCTGGTTTAGAGGTCACCGAACGGGCGATCCAGCGTTTGAAGAGCCAGATAGGAAGCGATAAATTTCCCGGTTAGCCTGGGGAGATTACTCTTGAACCTGCCAGTTATAACGGCGAAAAATCTCCAGCGTCTGTTGATCGCCGGGTACATAGCTAACCATGGAGTAGCTGGAGACGCCAGAAAAAACCGTTGTTGATGTGCGCAGTGTCAGGCGGCCTAGCTTGCTATGTTGGATTTGAAACGCAAATGAGGGGGTGGGTCGGCTCTCAGAGTACGTTGAGCTGGCGATCCTACGAAACTCGGGGGACTGGCGCAGACGTTTCCACAGATCCTTGTACTCGGGTAGATGAGTGAGTGTGCGCGTATTGTACTGGAAATCGCTGACGAGGCGACGGGCCAGATTCTCCCAACCATGAAAGTGGCGGCGGCGTGAGGGATCAAAGATCAGTTCCAAAAGATGCCAGTGTATTGCCTGCACGCCCTCCTCGTCGATCTCAAAGAGCAGCATCGAAGGTTGGTTCCAGGAGCGTAGATACCAGAGGCGATCCAGAGCATGCGCGGGATAAGCCGTATTCAAGACCAGTAGACGGGCCAGATCGCCCATGTTTAGAAGTGTGCTTTCCTGCTCAGTCAGATCGATGGGATTGCTGGTCATCTGCATATAGGCGTCATAAAAGCCGCGCTTCTCATCTCTGGACAATTCCAGGGCGCGGGCAATGTTTTGAGCGACGTGTGGTGAGGGATTGCGGCGTTTGCCGGATTCCAGATGGTAGATATAAGTGCGAGACAGCCGTGTTGCTTGAGCGAGCTGCCCCTGAGACATCCCACGTTGACGCCGGAACTTCGCGACCAATTGTGCGAAATCAAAACTATTTAGGACCATGCTTGCGACTCATTTCTTTTTCCATCAAGCTCCATTATGCCTCAAAAAATGTTAGCTGGCAACATGTAATTCTATGGAAACAGTCTCTATAATTAACTATGGGCGTATAAGCTTGTTGTAGTGGCTCGGAGAGGAGCTGTTACGGATGACTGATTTTTCAGAAATGAAAAAATCTGTAGAGGAAAATGGATTTCCTGCGTCTTCTACGCAAAGCGTGGAAGAGTTTTACACTGCTCGTCCCTGGGTGCCACATTATGATCCTGGCGTTTCAGCCGACGTTGAGATCCCCCCGCACCCATTGACCTGGTTGCTTGACCAGGCGGTAAGTCGCTTTCCCGGAAACACTGCCATAATCTATTATGGTACGCGCCTGACCTATGCGAATATATCGACCCTTGCGAGCCGTTTTGCCGCCGAATTATTGCGCATGGGATTGAAAAAGGGCGATCGGGTGGCGGTTGTTCTTCCCAACATTCCCCAGTATCTGATAGCGTACTATGGCATCTTGCGCGTGGGTGGTGTCGTTGTTCCTACCAATCCGATCTATACTGAGCGCGAGATGGAGCATCAGCTTCGAGACTCTGGGGCGCGTTTCGTAGTTTGTATGGATGGCTGCTACCCTTTAATTCGTGATATTCGCAAGCGTGTTCCACTTGAAAGGATTATCGTTGCCGACGTAGCTGATTATCTGCCACCGGTCCTGCGAACACTTTACCTGCTTACCCAGAGGAAAGACGCGAAACAGGGCGTTCTGCTAAGCAAAAAAGAGTTGCGAGAGGACTCGACACTTCATCAGATGAGTGATCTATTGCGAAAGCGTTCGCAGGGGGGCGTGGAGCTTTTTCACTTCCCTGAGACCGTTGGGTTCGACGATCTGGCGGTTCTCCAATATACAGGTGGAACCACCGGTCTATCCAAAGGCGCGATGCTAACGCATCACAATCTGTTGGCGAATGCCTTACAGACGCGGAACTGGACCGCAAAGGTCAGAGATGGTGTGGAAGTGATGTTGTGTGCCGCGCCTCTGTTCCACTCTTATGGTGCGACATCCTGTATGAATTTCTCGGTGAGTACTGGGGCCACGATGGTACTGCTGCCTCGCTTTAAGCCAGCCGATGTAATCAAGACCATCGAGAAGTATCGACCAACGCTGTTTCCAGGCATCCCTACCATGTATCTTTCGATCCTGCGAAACCTGGGTGGGCAGACTCGGAAGCTGCAATCCATTCGGTATTGTATCAGCGGGGCCGCGCCTCTACCCCTCAAAGTCAAGCACGATTTCGAGGCGGCCAGTGGAGGTAAGTTGGTGGAGGGCTATGGCCTGAGCGAGGCTTCTCCTGTGACGCATTGTAATCCTCTGGATGGAGAGCATCATGAGGGAAGTATCGGCCTGCCCTTCCCCAATGTGATCGCCGCGATAATGAACTCGCAGACCGGCCAACTGGTTGGGCCGGGCGAAGATGGCGAGATTGTTGTCAAGGGTCCGAATGTGATGCAAGGCTACTGGCAGCGCAAAGAAGAGACCGAGGCGATGTTTGTTAATGGCTGGATGCGCACCGGCGATATCGGGAGAATGAGCCCCGACGGCTACTTTTATGTACTGGACCGGGCCAAAGACATGATTATCGCCAGCGGTTTTAATATTTACCCACGAGAAGTCGAAGAAGTACTGTATCAACATGAAGCGGTGCAGGAAGCGGCAGTCGCGGGTGTTCCCCATGAGTATCGTGGAGAGACCGTCGCGGCCTTTGTCGTGCTGAAGCCTGGCTACCAGCCGAATGAAGAGATGCGGCAGAATATTCTTGCCTATTGTAAACGTGAATTGACAGCTTACAAAGTCCCTAAAGTTCTTGAGTTCCGTGAGAGTTTACCAAAATCTCTGATTGGCAAAGTGCTGAAAAGAGAGTTACGCGCGAGCCTTTCCTAGAGGAGGAAGATTTAGTCTATGTCAACGACGATGAAGCCGAGTGAGACCGGAACCGCCTTTTTAACCACACCAGTGAGCCAAAGTGCGGATACCTTCTTCACCCTGGAGCAACGTGACGAAGAGCAGCGTTGGATCGAAGAGTCCAGCGCCGCCTTTATCGCTCGTGAGGTTATGCCGAAGATTGAAGAGATCGATGCTCAGAAGCCGGGACTGATGCCCAGCCTGCTAAAAAAGGCTGGCGAGCAGGGCCTGCTAAGCATCGACATTCCTGAGGCATATGGCGGGGTTGAGCAGGGGCTCCTGGTTAGCGCGTTGCTGGCCGCGACCCAGAAGGAAGCCTCGTTTAGTGTCGCCTTTGGTGCCCACACCACCATTGGTACTTTGCCAATCGTCTTCTACGGGAACGAAGAGCAGAAGCAGAAATATCTTCCAAAGTTGGCGACCGGTGAATGGATCGCGGCATACTGTCTGACCGAGCCCGGCGTTGGCTCCGATGCCATGGGCCTTACCACCCGCGCCGAGCTTTCCGAGGATGGGAAAAGCTATATTCTCAACGGCACCAAGCAGTGGATCTCTAATGGCGGGTTCGCGGACGTGTTCATTGTGTTTGCGCGCATCGGTAAAGAGAAGCCTTCGGCCTTTATTGTGGACGCGCACACCCCTGGCATTTCGCTTGGCCCCGAGGAAAACAAAATGGGCATCAAAGGCTCATCCACTCGACAGGTAATCTTCGAGGATGCGAAGGTTCCCGTTGAGAACCTGCTTGGTGAGATTCACAAGGGCTACAAGATCGCCTTTAACATCCTGAATATCGGTCGTTTGAAACTCGGTGCTGGTACCGTTGCTGGGGCCCGCAACGCGCTGAATCTGGCCGCAGCCTACACCACCGAGCGCAAATCTTTTAAACAGAACCTCAGCGAGTTCGGCATGATCAAAAAGAAGCTGGCGCGGATGACCGCTGAGACCTATGCTGCCGAGAGCGAGATCTACCGTACCGCCTCTAATATCGAGCTTGCTCGTCGTAGCGCTGGGGACGACACCAATGCCGCCTTCAAGGCTATTGAGGAGTATTCTATCGAGGCCTCGATCGCCAAAGTGCATTGTAGTGAAGTTCTGGCAATGGTTGTGGACGAGGGTGTGCAGATCTTCGGTGGTTACGGCTTTATGCACGAGTACCCGATCGAGAAAGCCTATCGCGACGCCCGCATTCAACGTATCTTTGAGGGAACCAACGAGATCAACCGTCTGGTGGCTGCCGGAACCCTGTTCCGTCGTGTGCTAGGTGGCAAAATCGACCTGATGCAGAAGTATCCTGAGATCGAGGCCCGTGTCAAATCTGGCGAGGCCCCCGATCGCGCTGGTAACAATGTACCAGAAGAGTTGCGCACTGCCGTTAACGCCCTGGAACGTGCTAAAGATGCGACCATCTACATTGCCATGAAGGTTGCCACGAAGTATATGCAGCAGCTTGAGAACGAGCAGGAGTTTATCGAGAATCTGGCGAACCTGATGATCGATTTATATGCTGCTGATAGCGCTCTGGGCCGTGCCATCCAGGCGTCTCATCGTGGCGATGCCAACGTTGATGTGCATATCAAACTGGCGAAGCTGGCAACCTGGCTGGCCTTCTCGCGTATCCGCGCCAATCTGGACCAGCTTATCCAGACCAACATTGACGAGGGCTATGTAGAGAAAGAACTGGCCCGTGTCCGCGCTTACACCGGCGATTACCTGCTGAACGGGGTCGCCTTGCAGCGTGAGATCGCCGTGCTCGTCGTCGAAAAGCAGGGCTATCCTCTGTAGTAGGACCGCATAGTCAGGTGAGGCTGGCGCAGAGCGCCAGGGAACATATAAAAGACGCACCCGAAGGTGCTATCCTACCTCAGCGTGCCAGGAAATGGTTTGTAATCCGATAATATAAGTCGCGGGAGCGAGTTTACTCTCGCTCCCGTGGCTCTCTCCGTGCTTTTTAAATTCCCTACAAGGAGCAACATATACATGGCAGAAGCAGTAATTGTCAGCGCCATCCGCACCCCCATTGGGCGTGCCAATAAAGGCGTGTTAAAAGATGTGCGCGCGGATGATCTGGCCGCGATCGCGGTCAAAGCTGCGGTGGAGCGCGTCCCCAATCTGGACCGCTCGCTCATTGAAGATCTTATTCTAGGCTGTGCCTTTCCCGAAGGTGAGCAGGGCATGAATGTTGCCCGGCTGGTTGGAGCCCTGGCTGGTCTGCCCGAGACCGCCGGTGGGGTTACCGTCAATCGCTTCTGCGCCTCCAGCCTGCAAGCGGTAAATATGGCGGCCCAGAATATTATGCTGGATCTCGGGGATGTCTTTATTGCCGGTGGCGTCGAGAGCATGTCGCGGGTCCCGATGGGTGGTTTCAATCCCAGCTTTAATCCCCGTCTGGTTGAGCCTAAAGAGGGCGCGAAGCCAACCGAGGGCGAACTGGAATATGGATACTCTAGCTATATTCCAATGGGGATGACCGCCGAGAACCTGGCTCGCCAGTTTGATATCAGTCGTAAGGAGCAGGATGAGTTCGCGCTGCGCAGTCATAAGAAAGCGCTTGCCGCGATCGACAATGGCACCTTTAAGCGCGAGATCGTGCCGGTTCCCCTGCCCAATGGCAAGCTGATGGATACCGATGAGGGACCCCGCCGTGATACTACCCTGGAGCGTCTGGCGACGCTGGAGCCAGCCTTTATCAAAGGTGGAACTGTCACCGCTGGTAATTCCAGTCCCTTGAATGATGGTGCAGCCGCTGTAGTGATTATGTCGGCTGATAAAGCTCGCGAGCAGGGGATTACCCCGCTGGCTCGAATCCGCACGATGGCCGTGGCTGGTGTCCGCCCCGATATTATGGGCTATGGTCCCGTCCCCGCTGTTCGCAAAGCCCTGAAGCGCGCCGGTATGGAGATTGGTGATATCGATATCATCGAGTTGAATGAGGCCTTTGCCGCTCAGAGCCTCTCGGTTGTCCGCGATCTCAAAATTGATATGGATAGGCTAAATCCTCATGGTGGGGCGATCGCTCTGGGGCATCCGCTGGGATGCAGTGGCGCGCGTATCATCACCACTCTGTTGAACGATCTTCAGACGCTGGACAAGACCATGGGTCTCGCCACCCTTTGTATCGGTGGTGGGCAGGGTCTGGCGACTATCATTGAGAGGATCTCATAATATGCCGTACCAGATTCGCAAATCAGCGGTTCTGGGGGCTGGTGTGATGGGAGCTGCGATCGCCGCTCATCTCGCCAATGTTGGTATCCCCTGTGTACTGCTGGATATCGTACCCGCGAATGCCGGAGAGGATCGCAGCGTGATTGCGCGAACCGGCCTGGAAAAGGCCCTCAAGGCCCGGCCAGCCGCCTTCTATCATTCCCGTAGCGCCAAACTTGTGAGCATCGGCAATATCGAGGATGATCTGGATAAACTGGCTGATGTAGACTGGGTAATTGAGGCCGTGGTCGAACGGGCCGACATTAAATCCCAGCTTTACGCGAAGGTAGAGCAGGTGATGAAACCCACAACCATCATCAGCTCCAACACCTCCGGCCTGCCCGCGCACCTGCTGATCGAAGGGCGCAGCGAGCAATTTCGCCGCCACTTTATGATCACCCACTTCTTTAATCCCGTCCGCTACATGAAGCTGCTGGAACTGGTCCCCATCCAGGAGACCGATCCTGAGATCATGAGTTATATGCAGACCTTCGGGACCGAAGTGCTGGGCAAAGGCGTCGTGCTCTGTAAAGACACGCCGAACTTTATCGCCAATCGGTTGGGCGTCTACGAATTTATGTCCGCGATCCATCGGGCGGTCGCCGATGGCTTCACTGTATCCGAAGTGGATACCATTCTTGGCCCCGTCATTGGTCGGCCTAAGTCAGCCGTTTTCCGCACCGCCGATCTTTCAGGTCTGGACACCCTGGCGCACGTCTCCACCAATCTAGCTGAGAACGCCCCCGAAGACGAGCAAAAAGACATCTTCAAGCTACCGGAGATCATTCAGCAGTTGTTAGATCGCAAATGGCTGGGAGAGAAAAGCAGTCAGGGCTTCTATAAACGGATTAAAGGAGAGGGCGGAAAATCTCAGATTTTAGAGCTCAACCTTAAAACGCTGGAGTACGAGCCTCAGCCCAAGGTTCGCTTTGAGTCGGTGGGCGCAGTGCGCAATATCACAGATCCGGCGCAGCGCCTTGTGAGTTATCTTAAGTCAGAGGATCGCGCCGCCATCTACGCCCGCGCCACCATCGCCGATGCCTTGATATACGCCGCCAACCGCGTGCCAGAGATATCCGATAGCATTATCGCCGTTGATGAGGCAGTGAAGTGGGGCTTTAACTTTGAGATAGGGCGCTTCGAGACCTGGGATATCCTTTTAAGGGAGCCTGAACTTTTACAAAAAGTCTTACAGGCCAGCTCAACCTGGCAAAAGAGTGGGGTTCCAAACGAGACCTATCCCACCCTCAATGAATTTGCCAAGGCCCGGAAGGATCTGTTACCGAAAGTTGTCTATCAGGTCATCATTCAGGGAGAAGGCACCTTCTACAAAGGGCAGCCGGGGGCGCAACAGTTTTTTGACATCCTCACGGGGGAGTACAAAGCGGTACCACAGCCAGAGGGATTAGTCAGCCTGAGCGCCGCCAAAGCCAGTAACAAAGTCGTCAAAGATAACGGCTCCGCTTCCTTGATCGACCTTGATGATGGTATCGGCTGTATCGAGTTCCACACCAAAATGAACGCCATCGACGATGGCATCGTCGAAATGCTCGATTATGCTGTGAACGAAGGCCAGAAGCAGTTTCGGGGACTGGTTATCGCCAACGACGCAGATCCCTTCTCCGCCGGAGCGAATATCCTGCTCATGCTTATGGGATCGCAGCAGGGCGAGTGGAAAATGCTGGATACCGCCGTCAACACATTCCAGCAGGCCACCCTCAAGCTCAAGCGGAGCCCGATTCCTGTTGTCGTTGCAGTCGCTGGTCGAGCACTGGGTGGTGGCGCTGAAGTCGTCATGCACAGCAGCTTCACGCGGGCGGCTGCCGAATCCTACATTGGTCTGGTCGAGGTCGGCGTCGGATTAATTCCCGGCGGTGGTGGGTGCAAGGAGTTACTGCTGCGAAACGGCGCGGATCTGGCGACCCAGAAGGCCGGCAAGACCGGAGGCTCCTTCACCCCGGTCCGTAAAACCTTTGAGACCATCTCCATCGCCACAGTCTCAACCAGCGCCGCCGAAGCGCAATCGCTCGGCTTCCTCAGGCGGAGTGACGCCATCACCATCAACCGGGATCTCCTGTTGCGGGACGCCAAAGCCGACGCCATCCGTCTGGCCGATGCCAAAGACGCCGGGCAGTGGAAACCGGCAGCGCCAGCTCAGCTTCTTTTGCCGGGTGTGGGTGCGCGGCTGGTGCTGGAGCAGCAAGTCGACAATCTGGTTCTGACCGGGAAGATCAGCGAGCACGACGCCGTAATCGGTCGGACGCTGGCCTACGTCCTCACTGGAGGCGAGACCTCGCCCATCGCCCCGCTGACCGAGCAGCAGGTACTGGATCTTGAGCGCGAAGCCTTCCTCAAGCTATGTGGAATGGAAAAGACCCAGGAGCGGATGCAGGCCATGCTTATGACTGGTAAGCCCCTCAGGAACTAAACGATCCAGGTTGTTCGACAGATAAAAAAGGAGCTTTCGCACTTATCGCGCGGAGCTCCTTTTGACCAATACTATCTGTCAACAAAGAGTTACTTTCTTTCCAGGTTCAATTGCCATGAAACCCCATATTTGTCTGCAACCCAACCAAACTTCTCGCTGAACGGATACCTATCGAGAGGCATAAAAACTGTACCGCCTTCAGAAAGCTTTTGAAACACCCCATCGATTTCTGCTGCTGTTTCGCATTGTACAAATATCGACAGGGCTGGAGTGAAGGTAAAAGCATGTTGTCTGCCGCTCTCCTGAACCTGGAATTCCTGTCCATCGAGAGAGAATCTAGCAAGCTTGACGGTTCCTGCTGCCTCTTCTTTATCTTCGCCTTCGCTCCATCGTTCGATATGCAAGAGGTGTGAATTCTTGAACAAGGACATGTAGAATGTAATAGCTTCTTCAGCTTTGCCGCACTGTTCTCCGACGAACAAGAAGTGTGAAATGAACTTTTGCCTTGAAGTGTCCATTGAAACCTCGCTTCTTCTACACGCATGAGATAGTTGATCAACGCGATGTAATATGAAGATCATCATAGCATAATGAATGTTAAAAAACTTCTTCCATCTTGCTTTTCTCCATCTACAGTCAGCGCCCAATCCCAGAAGAGGCGAGAGGCTTTCCGCTCGTTTCCCTCTCTCTTTCTCACCGCCGAAGGCGGCTTATAAGAAGAGAATGAAATGGCCCTGTATAGTACCGGTTATGATATCCTTTTCATATGACACGAGGATTACTTAAATATAATCCGCAATTTATGCTGGTCTGGTTGGGACAAACCGCCTCAATTTTCGGGGATCGCGTAACCGGACTTGCATTGCCGTGGCTGCTATTGCGGCAGACGCATTCAACCTTCGAGGCTGGAATGATCATTGTTATGCGTTATATCCCTCTGGTTTTATTCGGTTTGGTCGCGGGTCTGGTAGTCGATCGTTTAAACCGGCGAATTGTCTTAATTTTTTGTGATGTTCTCAGGGCCGGTGCCCTTTGTCTGGTCGTGTTGATGGGCGTGTTTCGGTTGATGCCACCGCTCTGGCTGCTCGCCGGAGTTGTTTTTGTTCTGGGTGTAGGTCAACTTTTCTTTCTCGCAGCCTATCGGGCATGGTTGCCGGATGTCATTCCGGAGGAAGCGCTCAGTGATGCCACCGCCGCCCTGGAAGCCTCAGACGCCGCCAGTACCCTCGCCGGACCTCTCCTGGGAGGCTTTCTTATTCAGGCGCTGGGAGCCGTTCTCGCGCTGGGAGTCGATGCTCTCTCTTATATTCTCTCGGCCCTGACCTTTCTTTTTATTCCCGACAAACCCATTGATGATAACCAGCGAAAAGGTGTACAAGAAAATACATTTGCAGATCTCTGGAGACAGGCAGGGGAGGGGATACGTTTTATCCTTTCGACGCCTGACCAGCGCCTGCTTAAAGGTATCAGCGCCGCGCTTTACATCCATTCGGGAGCAATTGAACTTTTATTGTCAACTCTGACGCAGGTTGTCCTGCACCTTCAGGCCTGGCAGGCCGGGTTCGTATTTGGTGCGGCAGGGATTGGTGGGCTGATCGGTAGTGCGGTAGCTCCTCGATTCTACAGGAAGGGATGGCGGAAAAGTATTGTTGGAGCACTTTTGCTTGCTGCGGTAGCGAATCTGGGGTTGATGTTTGCGGGTCTGCTGGCATCTTGGCTTGGCTTTGTGCTTGCTTTGGTCTGCAATCTTCTATTGGATGGTGGGGTCGCGTTCAGTTTTATTTTGGTAATAACGGAGAATATACTGGTTACCCCTCGTGAGATCCGGGGCAGGGTCAATGCAGCCAGCAATATGTACTCGTCAGTTATTCAGAGTGTTTCTGTGCTTGTAATGGGATGGCTTGTCATGGAGGGTCAGACCGCGCCAGCGTTTGCGCTACTCTTTTGTTGTTTTATCGGAGCCTTATGGCTAGCAAGAAGGCGTTATATTTTGAAGAGTAGCAATTTCCATAATCAGCTTTTAAAATTGTAATCAAATGATTGACAAAAGAACTTTTATCGTGTAAAGTTTAATCAAATGATTGGATTGGGATGATACTATGAGTTCATCAAACAAAAAGCAGGATCAGAATAAAGGACAGACACGTGCTACCCTGAATGATGAAAGACGGCGTTCACTAATTCTGGCTGCTTATCAGATCATTGCAGAGAAGGGCCTTGAGCACCTGAGAACACGGGATATAGTTACGCGTGCCAATGTAAACATCGCAACTTTACATTATCATTTCGCGAGTAAAGAGGATCTGATTACAAATGTAGTTGGTTATCTGCTTCAATTGTTTAGTATGCCACTTCCATTTCTTTCAGAAAGGAGTAACCCCATTGCCTGGGATCGTATCGAATCAATGTTTTTGGGTATTGGCTATCGTCTAAAGGCGACACCAGAGTTATTTGTTGTTTTAAGTGAGTTCAGCCTGCGTTCAATTCATTCGCCATCCATCCAGGTTGGGTTAAGAACACTGGATGAAAGCTGGTCTAATTACATCAAACAAACGTTAGCGGATGGCATCCAACAAGGTCAGTTTCACGCTAATCTGGATCTCGACGAAACTACACGTTTAATCATCCTTTTCTTGAAAGGAGCTATTTTTCATCAGATCACGAGTGGAGAAACATTGGATTTCACGCAGATTTTGCAAAATATAAAACGCTTACTTTTAGTGTGAACAACGGTTACCGTAAGCAATAAAGGAGACAAATCAGATGTTTAAAAGGACAAAAGGTCATGCTGATGTACGGTTGACTGATAAAGCTTCTATCGTTACCGAATGGGTACAGCTTCTCTGTCTGGCGACAAGTTGTTATAACGTTGGAACAATTTGGATGACTCAGTTAGGATATCGTCTCTGGGCACAGGTAAAGCAAGAAGACTTTGAGAAATATCATAGAGCATGGTGGTTCGGATGGAAAGGAATTCAACCCATTGTATTTCCGGCAGGAACTGTCGCAACAATAGGATCAATTGCTCAACTACGTTGGCGTTCTCGTCATGTGTCGATCTGGTTAGTTTGGTTCAATATCACGCTCCATCTGCAATCCTGGCTTTTAACCGCAGTGTTGTGGGCACCTCTACAAGCGCGATTACAACGGGCACGCCAAGAGGATGGTTCTTTCGATCCCATGTTTAAGCGTCTTCTTACCACACATTGGTTGCGGGTAGGGTTGTTTACTGCATGTGGTTTTTTGCAGTTTTGGATTGCAGTAAAAAGTTTTCTCATCCGTGACTAATGTTTTTCTTTAAAGATGATTTGGTGATAGAAGGAAGGATACCATGGATAATCATCTCGATTTGCTGCAAAAAATGGATACAAGTAAATTTTTATGGAGGATTCTTCGAGGGCTTTTGCCCAGCTTTCTCATTAATATCGTCTGCATGCTGATTATTTATAGCCTTCTGGCTCCTCATTTCTCTTCGTCCAGTATAATTCCACTTCTAGCAGCTTCGATTTTTCCGATCCTGGGCAACTTTATAAGCTTTCTTAGATATCGTCGTCTTGATATTATTGGTATCACGATTCTCTTTGGCCTGTTAGTCAGCATAATTGCGATTATGCTAGGAGGAGGGCCACAATTACTTCTCATCCGCGAATCGTTCACGACAGGTGCTATAGGTTTACTTCTTCTTGGATCATTGATTTTTCCTAAGCCGCTTGGCTATTACTTTGCCAGACATTTTCTCTCAGGAGGGAAATTGGCAGAGATGACAAATTTTAGTGAGCTCTGGCAAATCTCATTTTTCCGTAACTCTCTCAGGGGCGGAACTGTTTTCTGGGGAATACTTCTTGTAGGTGAGTTTATCTTGCGAATCTTGATCGTATTTACTTTACCTACCGTGTTTGTATTAGCCTTTTCACCCATTTTATTCAATGGATTTATCATTATTGGGATCATGGTAAGCGCAATCTGGGCCAAAAGTATGTACTCACGCCTTAGAAAGATGGGTCAAGCACAACCAGCTTTCTAAGAGGGGTACACGAACGCTTCCTATGTGCAGGTTTTCTAAAGAGATCTACCGGTTTTGGTGCTATTGTTGTATGCTATGAAAAGGCTGCGGTGCCGCTGTCCTGCTATAAGATTGTCCCCCATTAATGACAAAGGAGCGTGCCATGTCCGTGGACGTTAGCAAAGCATCATTGCGTGAGCTTGGAGAGATGGGAGGGGACCGGATCATTGTCGGTGAGATTGATGATAAGCTTGTCAGTCTGCCTACCTATCAAGAGCTTTATAATCGCTGGGAGCGCCAGCAATGGCTGACTCAGGATTTGGATTTCAGCGTCGATAGACAGCAGTGGAATGAGATTCCCGTTGAGGCCCATCCTATCTGGATCAGCGGATTTGTCGTGTTCTTCCAGGGTGAGGTGAGCGTTACCAATACATTGATCCCCTATTGCGCGGCTGCGCCAACCGAAGAGCAGCGAATCTTTTTAACGACGCAGCTTGCGGACGAGGCCCGGCATGCCACCTTCTTCGCCAATTTTTTTCGGGAAGGGCTCCAGATCGACGGGCCAGACATCGAGTCGATCCTGGTACAGATCCGTCCATTGCTGGATCCGCGCCCGCGAGAGATTCTCATGGAAGGTCTGGTTGAGATTGGGCAGCGTATCCACGATGATCCAAAAAATCTTAACAACCTTGTTGAAGGCGTAACGCTTTATCATGTAATTGTTGAGGGGACCCTGGCCCTGGCCGGTCAGCGAAACATGTTGAACCGCAACAAGCGTATGGGGATGTATCCCGGCTTCCAACAGGGATTTACCGCCATCGCCCGAGATGAGTCGCGACACGTCCTCTTTGGAGTACGCTTCCTCAGGGATATGCTTCAGCAGGACACAAGCTATAGCAAAGCAATTACTCGTACGCTGGATCGCTGGATGCCCTCTCTCAAGGAGACCCTTCGCCTCACAGAGGTTCAGAGGGCACTCACCGCCTCCCTGGGAGAGGAACCTGACGACGTAATTAACTTTGGGTTAAACTCATTGCGTAAAAAGCTGAGAGTCATTGGCCTGCAATACGAAGTGTAAGATTAGATCAACGAAAAAGCCTTCGTACATCCATGATACGGAGGCTTTTTCGTTTCCAGAATAGATTGCCTAGAAGAGAGCCAGACCTGATTCCGTATCGAAAAGGTGGATCTGGTTTGCCTCTACATGCAGACCCAGCGTCTGACCGGAATGGGCCTCGGATCGAGGATCGAGGCGAGCCACAATCTGGCGACCGCCGGCGGTCATATAGACCAGCAGCTCGTTGCCCAGATGCTCAACCACATCCACAGGAGCTTCAAGAACCGACTGAGTGCGCTCAGTCTCTGGAAGGACACGAACGTCCTCCAGATGTTCAGGGCGGATACCCAGTGTCAGAGGCTTGCCCGTAGAAGCGGCCTCCTTCGCCTGTTCCTCGTACAGTTTTGGCACATCGACCCTCCCAACGCCCTCAACAACAACCTCAGGAGCGCCACCATCGACGACTACTTTCGCATTATTGAAGAAATTCATCGCGGGAGAACCAATGAAGCCAGCAACAAACATATTTGCGGGGTGATCGTAGAGTTCCTGAGGTGCGCCAAGCTGTTGGATCAGGCCGCCGTTGAGAACTGCGATCCGGCTGCCCATAGTCATCGCCTCAACCTGATCATGCGTCACGTAGATGAATGTTGTCTGGATGCGCTGATGCAGCTTGATGATCTCAGAACGTGTCTGCACACGGAGTTTAGCGTCCAGATTCGAGAGCGGCTCATCCATCAAAAACACCTGGGGATCGCGAACGATCGCGCGGCCCAGAGCAACGCGCTGGCGCAGGCCACCGGAAAGCTCTTTTGGCTTACGTTTCAGATAATCTGAAAGGCCAAGAGTTGCAGCAGCAGCTTCAACGCGGGTCTGAATATCTTGCTTTTCAAACTTACGTAGCTTCAGACCGAAGGCCATATTATCAAAAACCGTCATATGGGGATAAAGGGCGTAGTTTTGGAAAACCATCGCGATATCGCGGTCTTTTGGTGGGACACCATTAACCATCTTATCCCCAATGTACAATTCACCCTCAGTGATCTCTTCCAGGCCAGCGATCATGCGCAGGCAGGTACTTTTTCCGCACCCGGAAGGGCCGACCAGAACGAGAAACTCCTTGTCCTTAATATCCAGATTGATATCGTGAACAACTTCAACCTTGTTGAACCGTTTGTAGACATGTTCAAACCGTACACGTGCCATTGTGAGTAACTCCTTTTTGCTCCTGCCACAGTTCTCGGACGGCTTACTCCATGATGTCGAATACCCGTGACTACTTGTGAATGATGAAGAGCTTAGCTTAGTGTTTCCGCCGCAATCGCCCCTTCGCGATTGGGAGTCAGCGAAAACTTCTTCCCGTCAATAGTTGAGTAAGCAACTGTGTAACGTTAGGAGAAGTATAACACATTGAAATATCCAATTGTACAAAATTTATTAGGACTACCTATCTATGAATGTTCATGGAAATTTTTAGAAAAAGGGCTACAAATATATATTTTTTATTAATATTACGTGAATATAATTATTAAAGCAGAAAAAAGAGCGTAATGCATCTAGACAAAGTTGTTATTATAAGGCATACTAAATGCATCAGCATGTTTAATCAAAATTTTCACAAGTATATAACAATGTTCAGACGAAAAATGTTTTTCGCAGGAAATTTAGATACATTGTTTTCCATAAATGTCAGGGAAGGAGAGCACATTAATGGTAAAAGCATGTGAACAGCGGAGCGAAGTAGCGCGTCTGCTATCTCAGATCAGTAACGAGTATGATGCTGCCCGTAATGGATTGACAGGGCTGGCATATGGGTCTGCGCAACACGAGTTTATCACCGCGCGTATGGAAAACATGGGGCGTTTGCATAACCAGTTGCAGAATCTGGTAGGAGACGTTGCGATTGCCATGATTGCCGACCAGCTCAGCACATGTAGCTAACAAACACATCCAGTTTTTGGGGTAGGTGAGGGAAAAGTGGAGTAGGTTATCGTTAGAGAAGCTGCCTCTTGACCAGGTGCGATCAGGAGGCAGCTTCTCTATTTCCCCGCTCATAATTGAAGCTAGATGGAACCCTCATCATGTGCATGGATATGCATATCGAAGTGCATCTTACGCGTAGCTGGCGTCTGTGTCCAGACGCCAGAGACAATAAACTCCGTCTCCTCACAAGAAAAATCGGATCGTCTCAGAACATTATCGTGATGGTCAAAGAAAGCATGCACCCAGGCCTCGTAGTCTTTGCGACTCAGGTAGGGAGCATCCTCTGAAACGAACCACTCAGATATCCCTTTTATATAAAAATGGGCATCAGGCGAAAGCGGATATGAGCGAGCGATCCGATATTTTTTCTCAACAACCGTCTCAAACCCGGCCTCACGAAGGTAACCAGCAAGCTTGGAGCCAACCCAACTATCTTCAAAAGAATAGTTATTGTTGGTCCGGTACGTTTCCCAACGCTTACGAGCCTCAAAAACACGATTTTGTAGAGAGTCATCGACATTATGAAAGCGTATCGTACCAAAATCTAGATCTTTAATAATCAGGCGGCCTCCGGGACGCAGAAACGGACCCATTGCAGCAAACGTGCGAACAGGATTTGCTAGGTACTGACTCACGTTCGCGCTAAAAATGATATCAGCGCTCCCAGGGGCCAATGGTAACTTCTCAAGGACTGCACGTTTGTATTCTACCTGGTTTTGAAATCCGCTTTCAGCACTGCGCTTCTGAGCTGCAACCAACGCCTCAACCGCGATGTCTACACCTATAATCTTGCCAGTGGAGCCAATATATTTAGCAAGGAGAGGGATCCAGAGCCCAGGTCCACAACCAGCATCCACCACCAAACCACCTTCTTGTATCTGAAGATCATCGAGCATCTGTTCTCTTTCAGGCTGCTTGCTTCGATGATGAGTCTCTAACCACTCTACCGAATTTAACGGCAAGCCACATTCATTTACGTGAATGGGGTTATTTGCAACCATAACACATTCCTCGTCCTGCTTAACTGAAAAGATATTGAGATAGCAAGAGTATAACATGTAACTCGTAACTAAATCAATAAATTCGCAACATTTGTAGTACTATAGTTTTTACATTGTTAACAATAGAAAGTGAGTTGTCTCCGATAAAATTGATGTATTGTGTAACGATTAATCAGAAGATGTGTCAGAAACAGTATTATTTTGATGGTGGAAAAACATCTGTGAAGTGTCTAAATGTGTTAGCAAAAATGCTTTTGCAGATAATATGAAATATTTTTGTACCACTATCACTTTCTCTGCTCTTTTTATGCTATAGTAATGAGTGGGTTAAAGCACTCAAGTGTGCATATCTTCCCCGAAGAAGTTTTTAGAACTGTTTTAACTATTTATGCTTGTGATTAGTTTCATGAGAAAAATCGCGAACCTATCATGAAATATTTACATATGTACATTTTGTTTTTCTGTTTGTTATATCTTAATAAAATTTTTATATAATTATGTATTCGTTAAAATTTTAAATGCGTGTACTATGTGTTATAATCTATTAGAAATTGGCTGCTCAAAATTTTATAAGTGCTCAAGTAGACTTTTATACCGTTTTTGTAAAAAATAGTTAGGAGCAATGTATGAGTATTGACGGCTCGGCTGGGAGGCAGAGGCGGCAAAGGCGCTCCAGAATCAGCTCTAAAGAGCAGCTTAGTGAGGCATTGATTTCTAAGATTTCTAAAGACCAGTCATCTATCCAGCATGTTAGGGGAGAGAGTCCTATCTCACCCGTAAAAAAGGGTCGGGAAAAAAGAAAATCGTCCGAAGATGAAGACGAGAAGCTGTCACCATTTAGCAGGGAGCTCAGACAGGTATTTAAAAATGATCGTTCTGAGCTCTCGCGGATTGCTAGTGAACTGGAAGTTGCGGAAAACACAATATATCGCTGGATGAAGGGTATTTCTATTCCCAGAGTTACTTACTTAAAGCACCTATTAGATGCTTTGCCGCAGCATCGAAATAATTTAACCTATGCGATTAATCAAACTTTTCCGGGAGTGTTAGATTCATTATCATTGGATTTGCAGGACGTGCGGAAAGATATTTATAGCCGGATACTCGATCTCGCATGTACAACGGCAGAGGCGGATGTTCGTTGTTGGCAGGTCATTCAAGAAGTATTTGAATACGCGCTTTTACACTTAGATGCCGAGCGTTTAGGGATCTCGATTACGCTGGCGAAGTTGATGCCAACCTGGGAGGATGGTATTCATTCTTTATACGAAGCTAATATGCGTGGAACGCCTCCTTGGCCGATGACGCTGGAGAGTAAGGCCTATCTCGGGAGTACAACCCTGGCTGGTATGGCCGCCATGTTGCAGCGAACACAGACCTGGGATGCACTTGAGGTAGATGATCGTTTACAAGTTGTGGTTGATGAGCATGAGAAAAGTGCCTGTGCTCATCCTGTGATGCGCGCCGGTAATATTGCTGGCGTCTTAATTGTCTCCAGTACCCAGGCGGGATTTTTCGCGAAAACAACCCCTTACCGGTCGATTGTGGAGTATGCGCAACTTCTAAACCTGGCCTTTAACGATAAAGATTTCTATGCTCCCGAGAAGCTGCGTCTGCGACCAATGCCTGACCTTAAGTATCAGCGGCAGGTCTTAAATCAGTCGTTTTTGAACCGGGTCATGCTTTACGCACAGAGCGAAGATGTCTCGCGCACAGAGGCGGAATTACAGGTTCGGCGACAGATGGAAAGAGAGTTTGAGCTGTCTTATCCTAAAACTAAGGAAGGTCGGAACTCTCTTCATAGCAGTCCAGAGATTGGAAAAGGCCGCTCCTGGGCCTCGATCTCCAGATCCAGGCACTAAATTCTGGCAAGGCAGATCTCTTGCCAGAATTATTCCCCCATAAGATGTGTGATGGTGATAGGGCCAGGCTCCAATATTTTCTTGTGTACATCATCTCTTGCAGCCTCATGTAAAAAAAACTATACTCTATGCGTAACCTATGCATAAAGGAGCGTTTTAAGGATGCAGCCCTTTGACCAGTTTCAATCATCAGATCAGATGGAAGAGCATGATCGCGGAAGCTATAGACCAGATCCTTCAGGTTCTCTTCCTCCAAGGGAAGAGGCCGATGCTGTATCTCAATCTGCTTCCGCGCATGAGATATCAGAGAGTTTTCCAGTACAAGATACCAGACCGATGTTCACGCCAGAAGATGTGCGTCAAGCACGAACTGAGATTCAACGGGGCAAGGTATATCCACCGCCGGCCCTCTTTTATGAGGAGACGCTGTATCAGCTAGAACCTTTGAAGCTACCAATTATTGCTCCTGGGGCTCCCATTGGCGAGCCGGTTGAGATTGATTGGCAGCGTAATGAAGGATTTGATCGGTCAAAAATGAGTGATGCTGCTGTACAGAGCTGGGGACAACCTGTCGCGCCTTCAATTCCTAAAAGCGCCAGTGACAAAGGATGGAACCCCTCCTCCGGCTACTATAATTCTGTGTATCCTACGTATAGCCAGCCAGGGGCCTCTCATAAAACCAATCGTTGGGCCTGGGGAGTCGTTATTACAGTAGGTCTGATCACTTTATTGAGTTGTAGCCTGATTACCTGGGCCTTCTCCACATATATTGGTTCCACCACGCAGGAGCTATCTGGTGGTGTGAATACTGTACAGGATTTTTACGACGCTTTAAGGGTCAGGAATCATGATGTTGCTTATCAATATCTTGCGCTTGAGGAGTCTCGCCGAGTTTTAAGTAAAGCTGATTTTATCAAACAGGTTCAAAGCCAGGAAGTTCAAAATGGTACTATTATCTCTGCTACACCGAGTCAGCCGAGCTTCGTACCAAAAGAGAATGGTGCTCCAGACCTTGCTAACTTCTCAATGAATGTTGATGTTGTTCGCTCTAAAAAAAGCTACAGTATCATTATTCACGTGAAGAAGGTCAATGGAGTCTGGAGAATAGTTGATTATACCCAGCTCTAACCTCCCTCTTCCACCGAATTAAAGGGGGCCGATGAAGATAAACCATCGACCCCCACCGAATTAGTCCGCGACTGCGTTTGTCGTCGGCACCGTGGACACCTCGCGACCAACACAGGCGCGTAGATCTTCACGATAGAAGCGCCAGGTACTTCCAACTTTGTGACCAGTCAACTGACCAGCCCACATCAGACGATAGAGGGTAGAGCGGCTGACGCGAAGATAACTCATGGCCTCTTTGAAGGTAAGCAGGGTATCATCCTGGACGATCTGAAACATAAAAATAGTTCTCCCTTTATATGGGTTAAGATAATTAAAAGCGATACGTAGAAATCTATGAATGATAGGGCGCATCGAATGCTACAAACATGTCTCATCACATGTTATAGTAACTAATTATGACGGATATTCTTATTGAGGTCAAGTTAAGATTTGGTTGATTTTGAGCGGACATTGTTTTTTACTCTTAACCAATATGTAGATGTACGAAGCCAGATTATTGAGGGATGTTTCACCTATTCCCGCTGCCACATGTACGCACGCGACTCTGATGGGAAATTGTGAATGTGGGACCGAAAAGGGTCCGTGTACGTGCCACTTCTGGTGCGTAGCGTCATCCATTCGGGATGCTGCATAGATAGGGAAGCCAGACTATCTACCAGCCAATGCGTAGAAGATTTTGAAGCTGTATGTGATCGTAAGCTAAAAGATAAGCGCTCCTCCGCCAAAGGGGAGCGCCAGATAGGGATAACAGCTTTATGCTTCTGGTCTTACGGCTCAATAGCAATGGGGGCTGTAAAGGTATAGCCAACGCCAGGAACCGTCATCACATACTGAGGGCTATTGGGATTTGGCTCTACCTTTTGCCGAATATGTCGAATATGCGTTTTTACCAGACCTGAATCGCCAACCTCATCATAACCCCAGACACGCTCAATGATCATATCAGTAGTGAGCACCTGTCCGGTATTTGTAATGAGCAGATGGAGCAGGCGGCTCTCTGTAGGAGTGAGGCGCACCTTAATACCATCGCGGACAACTTCATGGCGCATTGCATCAAGTGTTATCGGGCCAACAGTAATTGTTGAGCCCCCGGAACCCCCTCCCCGCGTATTTGAGGAGCGGCGCAGGAGTGCCTTAATGCGGGCCAACAGTTGACGGGGACTGAAGGGTTTCCGAAGATAGTCGTCGGCCCCCATCTCCAGACCGCGAACCTCGTCATCTTCACGATCGTGCGCAGTCAGAATAAGGACCATTGAGTTGGTTTCGTTCCGCATCTGACGACAGACCTCGAAGCCATCGAGTTTGGGCATCTGCACATCTAGAATGACCAGATCAGGCAACGTCTCTCTCCAACGTTTGATCGCCTGCTCGCCATCGAAAGCGCGGACCACATCGTAGCCATGGCCTTTGAGCCAGTAGCTCAGCATGTCTACCAGGTCGCGTTCATCATCCGCTACCAGGATTTTCACGCGTTTCCCTCCTACTGCATGCCCTACAATCTCTTTTGTAAAGCGAGATGAAAATAATAGCGTCCACTATTGTGGTTATCCCGCCGTGCCTCTATATTGTAACAGGGATGAGAATCCGCAAGCAACAACTTGATACACAGTGGATTATGGGTAGCCGGGCGGGATTGTCTTTCCCACAGTATACGCTTTGTTGGTTTAAATGTACAGATTATGACGTTATAAAGATGATGAAGCAATGAAAGGATATGTTTATGTTTACGCGTCAAGCTCTTCTAAATGAGGCGCGTCAGGTTGCTCTCCGCGCGCATGTACCATATTCTCATTTCCGTGTGGGCGCGGTGGTCGTTGCGGATGAAAAGCTATTTGCTGGCGTCAATATAGAGATTTCTAGCTATGGTCTTACGCTTTGCTCGGAACGCT
>CAXTTV010000061.1:0-23871 GCA_964247295.1 uncultured Ktedonobacteraceae bacterium
AGCCTATATAGTGGGAGTTGTGAGGATTGCTAATGCTCAAGAGCTTTGAAGAACTCTATACCTCCTTAACAAAAGAGATATTTATGGAGCAGGCGCGGCAGCGTCTGGAGCAGGGGCAGGATCTGCTGACCTGTGCCCGTGAGACCGCCGAGCGGGGGAAGCCAGATTTTACCCTGGCCTATCTGTTACTAAGCCAGGCGGAGGAGGATCTTAAATTCGAGGTACTGGCCCAGGCTTTTGAGAAGCGAGCGTTGATCTCGGAAGAGAAGGCCGCTGATTTTGATCGTCGCTTTGACCGACCGTTTCCTTTGATCAAATTGGAGGCGCAGAAGGATCGAACCTCGGCCCAGCAGATTCGGGAGCGGAAAAAAGTCCGCCGGAATGCCGCCTCGCTTCATGTAATGTAGAAAACAAAAAGTACAGGGGACAGGTACAATCCCCCGTACTTTTTTGGGAAAGCCCTACTCCTGGTCGGAGTATTCCGCGCGTTCGGCCTCAGTGATCTCGTCAGTAAGGTCCTCTTCACGCTGCTCAATCTCCGCTACCTGTTTGACTACCTGTTCTTCCAGGCCTGGTTCGGCTTCAATCTCGACGTTCTCGGAGAACTCGTCCGGCTCATCGATCTCATTGCCTTCAGCATCCACCGGCTTTTTGCCATTAGTTGTAGCGATCGCGACCACCTGATCATCCTCGCCCAGGTTCATTACCCGCACGCCTTGAGTCGCGCGGCTGGAACGATTAATTGTCGTCACATCTGTTCGCATCACCACCCCATTGGCGCTGATCAGCATCAGATCGTTATCTTCCTCCGTCACAATTTTAGCGGCAGCAACCTCACCTGTTTTATCGGTGATACGAGCAGTTAGCACACCGTTGCCGTTCCTGCTCTGAAGTGGATACTCAGAGATCGGTGTGCGCTTCCCGTAGCCCTTCTCTGTAATAATCAGCATCTCGCTATCATCTGAAGCATGGTTGAGGGAGATCAGGGTATCATTATCCAGTAGGCGGATACCTCGGACACCGCCGCTGGTGCGGGAGGCTGTGCGTAGTTCGTCGATGTTAAAGCGGATCGCCTTGCCCTGAGCCGTCACCATCAGAATATGATCACCAGTATGAGCCAGTCGGGCGCTGATCAGCTCATCATCTTCTTCCAGGTTCATTGCGATCAGACCCAGGCGGCGTACCACCTCAAACTCGTCCATCGCCGTTTTCTTGATCTCGCCTTTGCGGGTCGCGACTATCATAAAGTCACGGCTGATCCCTTTGGGAACCACCACGACCGCCGTCACGCGTTCGCGCTGCTCGATCGCGATCAGATTAATGATATGTTCGCCCTTCGCTGTCCGACTGGTATCTGGAAGTTCCCAGACCTTAAGCTGGAAGACACGACCGCGATCGGTAAAGAACAGCAGCCCATCATGAGCATGGACCACCAGCAACTGGCGCACCGTATCATCCTCGTGCGTGACCATACCCGTAATGCCACGACCGCCGCGCCGCTGAGCACGATAGGTATTGGAGGGCAGACGTTTAATATAGCCCTTCTCCGTCAGCGTCACAACCACCTCATCGTTGGGGATCAGATCCTCCATCTTGAAATCGGTAGCTTCGGTCTCAATAATATCGCTACGGCGGGGATCGCCATACTTCTCTTTCAGCTCGCGCAGATCCTCTTTAATCAGCTCACGGATCTTTTGGATGTCTGACAGCAGGCTACGCAAGTAATCAATATTCTGAAGCACCGTGGCGCGCTCTTCCTCAACTCTTCCACGCTCCAAAGCGGCGAGGCTACCAAGCGTCATATCCAGGATCGCTCGGGCCTGGGGCTCAGAGAAGCCGAAGCGCTCTTGCAGATTTGGCTGGGCCTCAGCGCGCGAACGAGAGGATCGGAGCGGCTCAATCACCGCGTCCAGATGGTCCAGCGCAATCTTCAAGCCTTCAAGGATATGGAAGCGGGCCTCGGCCTTGCGCAGCTCAAACTGTGTGCGGCGTGTCAGCACCTGCTCGCGATGGTTGATATAATGTTGAAGGAAAGCCTTGAGGGTCAGAACGCGGGGCTGCTGATCTACCAGAGCCAGCATATTGGTATTGAAGGCGCTTTGCATCGCCGTGTACTTAAACAACGAATTCAGCACACTATCGGGATTGGCCTCGCGCTTCAATTCAATCATAACGCGCATTCCCTGACGATCCGACTCATCGCGAACCTCAGAGATACCCTCCAGTTTCTTGTCGCGGACCATCTCCGCGATCTTCTTCACCATCTCAGCCTTATTGACCTGATAGGGAAGCTCAGTCACAATGATTGACTGCCGACCGCGCTCGCCCTCCTCAAAGTGCGTTTTCGCGCGCACCACAATCCGGCCTCGGCCATTAGCATAGGTATTGCGGATGCCTTCGCGTCCCTGAATAATGCCGCCGGTCGGAAAATCGGGGCCGCGAATAATTCGAGAGAGCTCCTCGGTGGTCGCCTCTGAATTATCGATCAGGTAAGCGATCCCATCGCAGACCTCATGCAGATTATGTGGGGGGATATTTGTCGCCATCCCGACCGCGATCCCGGTCGAGCCATTGAGTAGCAGATTTGGGAGGCGAGCGGGCAGAACCGTTGGTTCCTCCGTCTGGTTGTCATAGTTTGGAACAAAGTCGATCGTCTGTTTCTCGATATCGCGCAGCAGTTCTTCCGCGATCGCCGCCATCTTGCTTTCGGTATATCGCATAGCGGCTGGTGGATCATCATCCTGAGAGCCAAAGTTTCCCTGACCGAGGACCAGGGGATAGCGCATAGACCAGGGTTGGGCCATGCGGACAAGAGCATCATACACGGAAGCATCACCATGAGGGTGGTAGCTTTTTAAGACCTCGCCAACGGTACCGGCTGATTTACGAAACGATTTATTTGCCTGCAAGCCCATCTGGTCCATCGCATACAAGACGCGGCGATGGACAGGCTTTAAGCCATCGCGAACATCGGGAAGGGCGCGGCTCACGATGACACTCATCGAATAATCAAGATACGCGCCCGTCATTTGCTCTACTATACTAACGGTTTTGATATTGCCCTGTTCCATGGAGAAAATCCTCACCAAAAAATCACAAATCTATATAAAAATTTGGGCTTGAAATACAGCATGTTCCTAAGCCAGAAGGGGGGCGACAAAGAGTAATCTTCCTCCTTAATTATAGCACAAATAGGTCATATTTCCTAATTTTTGAGCCTAAATGGGTTACTGGAAAGCCTCTGTATAAATCTTGTGAAGAAGGCAAAATCGGCTTGTATCCTGCTATGTTTTGTAGGTGGGTTGTGGTATCATTAAGGCAAAACAAGAAGTTAAGGGTATGTACCGGCTTGATGTTGTGTAGAAGTCTTAAAAAGAGTAGTACCGACTTGACGTTAAAGAAATGCCATAGGGGAGAATAGCCGAATGTCTTTACTGCTGACTGCCCCACAGTGCTTTTTCATAGTCATCTTCGCGTTCGCGGTCATCGGCTTTCAACGGGGGTGGAGACGTGAAGTAATCACACTGGCCTTTGTTCTGTCAGGAATCCTTTTGTTGTTCGCGAATGGTGGGCGGGGGATCGCCGATTTTATATTTCTGCGTATCCCAATTATATTTCAAGATTTAACGGCGAACCCAAATAGAAGTACGCCTCCATCGCCCTCAGACGCTCAAGTATTCATTACCACGTTTCTGGTGTTTGTCGGGATTGTGGTATTGGGGTACTTCGCGGGCAACAAAATTTTCCCGCCTCCGCTGACTCCGGCAGAGCGGGTTCTGGGAGCGATCCCGAGTATTGTTTCAGGGTATGCCATTATTACCTACATCACCAATACCTTCTCTAAAACTCCATTAATTACTGTAGGTGTAAACACGCCCAGTCAGGCCTTATTGAGCAGTTATATGCTGGTCATTTTTGGCATTTCAGCGGTTCTGGTCGTGATTGGTCTGATTATGGCCGGGCCGAAAAAAGCGCCTCCTAAGAAATAAGGAATAGACAAAGTAGTCGATGAGTATAGGGAGGAAGTGCGCTTGCGCCTTTCCTCTCAGTGTAGATCCTTGATCCCTCTTCGTACGCGTGCAAATGTGAGTTTGAGGAGACCGATGGCAGGTAAGATATCCAACGAGACCACACAGAAACAGGCGACGGTGACTGCTCCAGATTGGGGGTCCGGACGTTCGCGTTGGCATCCACGAGAGCTAAAGATCCGACGCGGCTATGATCGAGAGTGGCATTTTTCGGGGCAACAACCGGGGGAGGTAGTTCGACGGGTGTCGCGCGAACATCCCATTTTCATTCTTCCTTCGGCCCTGCCTTTGATAGGTTCAATTATTGGTCTGGGGTTGGCGTTTTATGCCGGGGGTCGCCTTCCAGATCTCGGGGTCTTCTGGCAGCTTTTAGAGGGGACCCTGGCCTTTCTTGTTCTGCTTACCGCTGGCTGGTTTATCTATAAAGATCTGGTTCGCTGGTGGTTTGATACGTATATTGTTACCAATAAGCGCCTGATCATCAGTAAAGGCCTGTTGGGTCCCAGGCGCGATGAGGTTCCCCTTGAAAAGATTACCCAGATCGCCCTGGACCGCGATACCTTTCTAGGATTTCTGCTCTCTTACGGAACCGTGCATCTGTACCTTGTGGGGAAAGATCTGCCGTTGAAGCGGATTGCCCGCCCTCGGGCCTTCAAAGACTCTGTTCTAGGGATACTCGAGGAGTCTAAAAATAAAAAGCCCGCGCCGGAGCCGGAAGCTCCTCAAAAAGAGGAGGACCTTTCATCTCTTTTGAGCAGCCTGGCGAAAGGGAAACCGGTTCCCACCCTGGAAGATGTCGACGCGAAATATCCCAAACGTAACCCGGATCAGATGAATGGGCCTCGCCGCACCTTTGGCGGGCCACTCAAAATCTCTTGTAACGTGCGGTACAGCTCTGGTGAGTTTACCGTCGCCTACATTCAGCGGTCGCGCTACGTCCTGTATCGTAATTTGCTGGGTCCTTTGCTGGGAGTCCTGGCCCTGACCACCATCTTTTTTCTGGTCCCTTCGTTCTGGCTGGTAGCTGGCCTGGGAATTCTTTGTTTGCTTGTGTTAGCCTTTTTGATCTACGTGAATTATGTGGACGACGTATACATCCTGACAAACAAACGGATCATCGACATTGATCGGCATATCGCGATCCTGTTTGAGCAGAGAATTGAAGCGACGTACAGCAGCATCAAAGATATTCGAGTCGCGGTCCCCAACCTATTTCAGCGTATCCTGGACGTTGGAAATGTAGTAGTTGAGACGCCCGGTGAGAACCCAAATATCGTGTTTAAGAATGTTGATCATCCCTTTGTCGTGCAGGACAAAATCTTTGGCATCAAATCCTATAAGGACCGAGTAGATGCAGCTAAAAAAGCCAATGAACCATTAGCGGAGATCCACAAGTGGTTTAGCAAAGTTGTCCCTATTTTAGAGAAAAAGATCCAGCACGATGGCGCGCCAAATCTGCGCCTAATGGATCTGTGGACCGCGATCGATCGTGCCAGCGAATTCGGTATGCGGGTCGTAGTCGCGGGCGAAGATCTGGCCGACAGCGATGTACAACCTGGACTGGTGGTCAGGCAGAACCCCCCTCCCGGCACCCTTATGGTCCAGGGGGCCGAGATCCAGGTGATCCTCAGCAAGCGAACGGATACCGGACCGTTGTTTGGAGATCCCGGCTTCTAATATTGATACGGATGTAAATAAGAAGACATGGCTTCAAGAGAGGCCATGTCTTCTTATTTAGGTATCTAGCGAGGAGCCTGGTTGACGCGTGCCAGAAGGGCAATGCACTCAATATGGTAGGTTTGAGGAAACATATCTACCGGTTGAGCGCCCACCAGCCGATAGCGACCACCGGAGCAGAGAGTCGCGATATCACGTGCTAGGGTGCTGGGATCGCAGGAGACGTAGCAGATAGCCTGAGGGGCCATTTGTTGCAGTGCCTGAAGTGCCTTGGGATGGCAACCAGTTCGTGGGGGATCGACCAGGGCGAGATCTATTCGTTCACGTCGATACTGCAATTGTGCCAGCAAGCGTTCCAGAGTTCCCTCAAGGATCGTCACATTATTTTGATTATTCAAAGTCGCATTAGCGCGAGCATCCATCACCGCGCTGGGCTGCGACTCAATCGCGACAACGCGTGAGACCCGAGGGGACAGGAACGCACTAAATAAGCCAACGCCACTGTAGCCATCAAGGACCACATCATTGCGTTGAGGCTCTAGCATTGTCAGAGCGCGTTCTACCAGGACAGAAGTTTGCAGTAGATTCACCTGGAAAAAAGAGTCCGCCAGCACGCGAAAGCGGCGGTGGAGAATCATATCGGTCAAGAACTCCTGGCCGGCCACCACACGATCGAAGCGACCACCGATGCGCTCAACGATCACGCCAACGATCCCCGGTGCGATCGTCAGCAGATCCTGGGCCAGTTGTTGAGGGTTCTCAATAATTGATCCTGGGCGAGCGTGGATAGAAAGCAGCGTAGGGACCGCCTTGACGGAGCTAGGAGAAGTCATCGCATTAACTCCACCAACCGCGCCAATCGCCCCTCGAATTGTAAATCGCTGGATCATCGAACCAAGAGAGTCACCAAAATACTGTTGAAGCTTTATGCGTACCTGTTTATAGACCATCTCAAGTGCCGGATGAAGGATCGGACAATCCTCTAGATCCAGAACATCGTGGCTATCATTCAAATTAAAGCCGATCTTCCCATCGGGACTAATCGAAAATAAAGCGATATTCCGATAGTGCCATGGTATTACACCAGCAGGCATCCCGATCATAGGGTGGACCAGGGCATCGGGTTGTTTCCCGATTCTGACCAGGAGTTGGCGGACGATATGAGCCTTCCAGGTTAATTGAGCGGGGTAAGCAATATGTTGCCATTGGCATCCAGTATCCATCAGAAGGGGGTAAGGGGGTTCTACGCGTTCCGGAGCGGGGCGCAAGATCTCAAGGAGGTCCGCGCGTGCGTGTCCGCGACGCTCCTCAACAATCTCAACGCGTACACGTTCGCCAGGAATCCCTCCTGGCACGAAGAGGACGCGGCCCTCGTAGCGGCCTACAGCGTCGCCGCCGTAGGCAAGATCAGTAAGTTCAACGTCAATGCTCATATTCACCTCTGCGGCCACCTGACGAGCTCGTGCATCGACTGTGTGTCCGTCCCATCTTTCCAACGTGGGGCGAGAACTGGCCGCCTGCCGGTACCATCAGAGAGCTGACGGAGCGCGAAAGCGGAACAAGCCACACCCCTACCATCACAGCACTGTTCGCATCTAGAAGAGTAACGCTAAATCCAAAGTTGCATCCTGCACTCAGGAGGAACGCGGAGAGCGTCTGTACCGGCGTCCACAACAGGCTGGCTAGCCTGTAGGACAGGAGCCGCGAACAGCGAAAATCATAAAGTCAGTGGTTGTTTAGGGTGAGCGTATAGTCTGGTTCCGAAGCGGCTCAAGAAGACAGCTCCCAGCCCTAACAAACCCACACCAAGAGTAATTATCCAGCCAATGTAAGGGATCGCGCCCGCCAGCGTCAGAACCAGAACACCGACTACCACCGAGAATTGTCGAGAGTGGGGGGTAGGCAAGATCTTATTCACAAGAAACTCCCCACAATGCCAACCAACCGCAACCACACCCAGCGTCCATGCTGCCATCAGCACCACCGCTAGCATAATTGCCAGCGGGATTGTTAGAACCAGCGCAACCAGGACAAAGCAGATAGACGGAATAAGTAACAGACTGAGCAGGCCCAGCAGTAGACTGCGTTTCGTCTTCCCAAAGGCTGTAGTACGTACCAACATTACATGATCGGGCAGAAGTGTTGATAATGCCATACCTAGTGTACCCCATAGCAAGAGTGTCCAGAAAGGAAAGCTAAACGTATTGTCGTCCCCAAAGGGTTGATTGGTATGGTCGATCACACTGCCTTTTAGCTCTTGCGTAGAGGCACTACTTCTATTAAAGGTGCTATCATAAAGAAGGATATCGCCTTCAACACGAGATCCATTCTCCAACGTTACAGAGCCGCCATAAGCTGTGATATTGCCCACTACCACGCCTGAAATCACCGTATCGCCCCCAAAAGAGACCAGTTTCCCATGAACCTGACCATTGACGGCAAGCTTTGTATTAAAGATCGTCAGGTCATGGCACACCGCCTCGTTATCCGCAACGACAACCCTTGTTTCAAAAAAGGGGCCGGAATACCGGTCGCTACAGGTTGGTTCATCGGAAACCTGAGTTGTAGTAGCCACAGCAGATCTGATAGGAAAGAACGCCATAGCCAGAGCGATAGCGCACAGCCAGACAGCCAGAAATAGGCCGAATGGGTGGGGCATTCTATTACTTAGTCTATTCATTGCGAGGAACTCCCTGGTATGGTCGTGGCCTGCTGAGGCTCATGGCAAGGGCATCAGCGGAGCCGGAGTAGATGGTGTCTGCGATTATGCCGTTTGCGGGTGACGCATCAGGCGAAGCCAGATACCCATCATAACGACCAGAACAAAGGCGAACCCGCTGGTAAACCAGTTAGATTGATAAATGAGCATCGCGCCTGCCTGTGAATAACGCATCAGCAGGAAAAAAATGTCCACAATGCTATCCAGAAAGCCTAGAAGCTGGACCAGTAGTCCCGGTTGTAGAATAGTTATGGCCAGAACAATCAATGGAATACTTCCCAGGGTAAACAACGTGACCGCCGCTAATGAAGGCGCGAAACTCCCCAGGTTGGTAAAACGCGACTGCTGGTGCGAGCGAATATTTTCTAGCTGTTGTGAAACCTTTCTCTGTTGCTGCACCGAGCGCATAATCTTATCGGTCGACAGATAGGGGGCTACCGGGATAGGAGCCTGAGGCTCAGGAACAGTAAGCAAGAGATCGAGGCGTTGCTGACGCTGCTCAAAGGCACGACAGGCTGAACAGAACCTTAGATGTTCCCAAAGGTACTGCTTAGCGGCAGGATCGACATGCTGTGACCCAGAGTCTTCCTCACGCTGAGCGAGAAGTAGAACTCTAGCGTCTCGGCAGCGCATCAATCTTCCCCTCCTCAAGTTTAGACGAATTCATCGCGCGGGACAAAAGTTCGCGCGCTCGGTGGAGACGAGCCTTCACCAGAGCTGGAGTGAGTTTAAGTGCCTGGGCGATCTCTTCATACGAGAAATCATTCCAGTACCGTAGTACCAGTACCGCACGATACTTACTCGGGAGCTTTTGAAGATAGGTCTGGATCTCATCTTGTTGCTCGCCGTCCAGCGCTGATTGCTCGGGGCCGGTCCCACGGTCGACAATCCATTCCAGGAAAGGCACATCTTCAAGGGGAAGGGCCAGGAAACGGCGACGCCGCAACTGGTCGATCGAGAGATGAGAGGCGATGGAGAGCAGCCAGGTGCTGAACTTATGGGCTGGTTTATACGTTGAAAGCTGTGTGTAAGCGCGTACAAATGTCTCCTGGGTCACATCCTCCGCCTCGGTGATGTTACTGAGCATGCGGTAAGACAGACCTTGAACAGCATCTTTATACCGTTCAACCAGCGTTGAGAAAGCATCTTGATTGCCAGCAAGTACCATCTCCACAAGCAAAGGATCGCTCATCGACGAGGTAATGCCGGGCCGTATATATACACTGGAGGTAGTTGGACTACTCTCAGCGGGAAGAGTGGCTTCAAGCGAACCGGATTGAGTACGACCCGGCTGCACGAGAGAACCAATACCTCCTAACGCTCCAGTAGCACGTAGTATTGAATCCATTGTTGTCACCACTCGCTTTTTGTTTGTCTATTTTTTTAAATAGCAGTCGAAATAAAGATCTGAAAAATTTACGAAGGGTGACTTAAAAAGTTGTACCCCATCATCCAAAAGGGTATTCTCATTGTTCGATCCAAAGAAGCCACACTTCCTTTTGTATAATTGTAAGCTTCTCTCCTTCTTATTGTATCGTATAGTAAAACAAATTTCCTATTGAAACAAATTCCCTACAATATACTTATACTAAGTGAGACCAATTTTCGGCTCATTTATCAAACAAACGTGTGCCAATTAAAGATAATCTCAACTGAACAGGTTAAGGAAGGAAGCTTTATGCTAGATCTTAACAATCCTAAGGATGTCCATGTAGATGAGCGCTTAAAGTCTGCTCAGATTATGTGGATCAGTACTGTCCGAAACGATGGTCAGCCAAAAATGGCCCCCGTCTGGTTTTTTTGGGAAGAGGGGCGTATTTTGATCTTTAGTGAGCCAAAAACCCAGAAGATCAAAAATCTCCAGCGGAATAACAAGGTGACCCTTTCTCTGGATAGCACCAATGATGGAGCCGATGTCGTAATTATAGAAGGAGAGGCTGAGCTTAAGCAGGAAGCTATCAACGGTTCCTTACTGCAAAAGTATGCGCAGAAGTACGCTGGGGGTTTGAAGGGGATTGGCCTGACTCAGGACCAGATGGTGCAACAGTACAGCGTCCAGATCTGGGTCACCCCGAAAAAGTTTATCCGTTTCTAACACGCCTCTGATTTCTTGGAAGCTCAACCTCGACAATCTCCTCTTCTATCAAGATCGAGGTTGAGAGCCAGGCCGAGACCCCCAGCCAGATTAGCGCCAGCAGCATCCCAACAAAGGTGAGATTAGCTCCCCAAAGAGGGACCACTGGGAAAAACTGGCAGAGCAGATGTAATAGTGAGAAAACGATCAGCAGCAACCTGGGTGAAAGAGTGTATCCATCGCTGGGCAGCGCCAGCCCGAGAATCAGGCAGCCGGGCGCGAGCGGCGTCCCGGAGAGGCAGAAGTGGCCCCACCATTGCAACTTATCAAGTGTTGGAAGATGCTGGTGTGCCAATGCCTGATTCACAATTGTGATGCCATTGACCTGTGGGAGATGGACCTCCGCGATCTTCGGAGTAGATTTGGGAAACAACTTCTGGAGCAGGCCGCCACCGAGATTGTTAATAGTTGTTATCACCTTGTTGAGCGTACCCTGGGCCTGACTGGTTGGCTGGTTGATCGAGACGGCAATCGTATTCGCTAGATTAAGGAGGAGGGGTATAATAATCCAATCTAGAGCGATCGTGCCGACCATCAGTAGAAAGCCCCCCAGTTGCATAAAGCTGGTACCGATAAAACCCATACCATTAATTTTGGGAGATACAGAAGAGAAGGTTGTCAGACCGGAGAGGAGCAGGAGCGTTCCAACCACAATCAAGCCGAGGGAGAGCTGCCAGGAAGAATTAAGTGGGTCCGGGTTCAGGGCATTCATAATCTCTCCGCCCGCCGCCAACAGGCAACCGAGGATCATCAACGCGCCACCGAAACGCAATTTTTGTTGCAAGAACACAGATGCGTCTTCCTTCCATATCTTTCTTAAGCACATTCACGAAAACCCCATTAAATGATAACACGATATAGCCGGGCATCTTGTCTCAGAATCATGGTATTACCTTCTTCATAAAAGCTTTTGAGAAGCAAGACTCACTGTCTTCAGATGATTGACGAAGGTGAAAAAACATGATACTATCAGGGCCATGGGGCGGTGGCGAAATGGTAGACGCAGAGGACTTAAAATCCTCAGGCTGGATAAGCCGTGTGGGTTCGAGTCCCACTCGCCCTATATCCCACCATATCTTATTCCGGAATTTATAACCGTATCTTCTTTTCCCTCCTCGATAATTTAAAGACCACATATTTCAAAATGACCCGAATGGCAACCAGGTATTGTAGGGAAGGAAGTCGCTGGCGACTCTGTCGGGAAAAGGGGAAACGCCCTTGAGGCGCGGGAGGAGCGCTTCTCGAAGCGTGCGTATGCTTTCGGGATCGCAGAATCTCCCCGGAGGTATGGCGCGATGCTCGACGGGCCGCCCTACGCCGCGTCCACGGGCCTTCTTCGATCTTTCGCCAAATTTCCCAGCAGAGTCGCACGCGACCCGATCTACCCCATTCGACCATCCTTCTCTCAAAATAAAACGCTTTCCTTTTTCCCAACGGAGTCGCAAGCCGTTCCTCTACAATTCCTCAAAATTTTGTCTTTGCAGCGAGGTGGATTGCTCCCATTCCTTTGGTGATTGACGCGTCTCTCTGTCTGCGGCATAATATGCTCTTGATTACACCATTTTGTTTTATTTTCATAGAAATGTGTCGCGCGATATCAGGTTTCCACAGGAAAATAAAGAGATGAGCCCAACAAATATTCCAGCCGATAAGGTTGTTCGTGGTCTGTACGATGTGATTGTGGTCGGAGCCGGCCATGCCGGGTGCGAGGCCGCTCTGGCAAGCGCGCGCATGGGGCGTAAGACGCTGCTGTTGACAATGAATCTGGATAGTGTGGCTCTGATGCCCTGCAATCCTTCGATGGGGGGTCCCGCTAAAGGCCATCTGATTAAGGAGATTGATGCCCTCGGCGGAGAGATCGGGCGCAACACCGACCGGACATTTATTCAGATCCGCCTTTTGAATACCAGTAAGGGACCGGCGGTTCAAGCTTTGCGTGCCCAATGTGATAAGCAGGCCTACCGCCTGGCGATGAAGTTTGTCCTTGAGTCCGAGCCAAATCTAGAACTGAAGCAGGCGACGATCACTCATATGTTGACGGGCCGTACTGTGGATGGCCGACCCTCCGTTCATGGGGTAGTGACCAGCAATGGCTGGCAGTATCACGCGCGCTCAATTATTCTGACGACCGGAACCTTTATTAATGGTCGGCTGGTAGTAGGAGAGCAGACGACGCCGGGTGGTCGCGCCGGTGAGGGGCCAGCCCTGGGGATATCCGATTCTCTACAATCACTTGGCCTGGAAGTGCACCGCTTTAAGACTGGAACGCCGCCCCGAATCGATGCCCGGACAATAGATTTCAGCAAGACGGAGCCCCAGCCGGGAAGCCGCCGGCCACTCTACTTCTCGAATGATCCCTCGGCCCGTGAGGATGTACAGTTGCCCGGTGGTCGCCCAAATCCAATCTATCCCACGGCAGAAGAGGATCTCCATGGCTGGCGACCCCAGCTTCCCTGCTATCTGGTTCGTACAACGGAGCAGACGCACCAGATTATTCGTGATAACCTGCATCGCTCGCCTCTGTATACCGGGATTATCGAGGGCGTGGGTCCGCGCTACTGCCCCTCGATTGAGGACAAGATCGTGCGCTTCGCCCATAAAACCGCCCATCAAATCTTTCTAGAGCCGGAGGGCTGGCGCACCGGAGAGATTTACGTTCAGGGCTTGAATACCAGCCTGCCAGAGGATGTTCAACTGGCGATGCTCCGAAGTATTCCCGGCCTGGAACGGGCCGAGATGATGCGCGTCGGTTATGCTGTCGAGTATGATTATGTGCCCCCATACCAACTTTTGCCAACCATGCAGACCAAGGCCGTCTCAGGCCTTTTCCTGGCTGGCCAGATCAATGGTACCTCGGGCTATGAGGAGGCCGCAGCCCAGGGGCTGATGGCCGGAATCAATGGGGCGCTTTTTGCCAGAGGTGAGGATGGTTTTGTACTGGGACGCCACGAAGCATATATAGGAGTGCTTATCGACGATCTCGTCACAAAAGAACTAAGTGAGCCATACCGCCTACACACCTCGCGGGCAGAGTATCGGCTCCTGCTGCGTCCCGATGGTGCGGATCTGCGTCTGGCTGATTATGCTTATAGATTTGGCCTGATTGGTGAGGAGCGTTATGAGCGAGTGGTGCGCAAGCGGATCGAGATTGATCAAGTGTTGGGAAGCCTGGATACTGTCGTGTTTACCTCCTCAAAGCTGATTGAGAACTGCGCGAAAGAGGTCGGGATCGCGCCTCTGGGCCAGATGATGAGTGCCCGCGAGCTACTACGTCGACCTGAAGTCGAGTACACTCAGATCGCTACAATGTCAGAAAAAATTGTTTCTGAACAGCATCAGCAAGAGCAGATCCCCTCGCTGGAGCCTCTTCCTCAGGTTCAATCGGAAGCCGCTGAGGAGATCGAGTTACAGGTGAAATACGAATATTATGTGCGTAAGCAAGAGCAATCGGTCAGGCGCAATAGTCGGCTTGAAGAGCATCGAATAGCAGAAGATCTGGACTATCAAGCCATCCCACATTTGCGAACCGAGGCGCGGCAAAAGTTGCAGCGTACAAAACCTCGAACCGTTGGGCAAGCAAGCCGGGTTGAGGGGGTTACCCCCGCTGACATCGCGATCCTTATAGTGTATCTGGAGAAAGAACGGCTAATGCATCTACACTCTTGACATTTATCATAATGAACGTGTACTATGCATGAACACGTGTACAACTCAAAAACATTTTTAAACGTTGTAAATAAATTTGTAATGAAATGTTTCCCTCGCTTTTATTACAATCTATTTATAGCCTTTCATTGTATAGTAATGAATATTGAGTAAACGCAAAGATATATTTTGCCAAGAGGGGATAAACAAGTGTATATATTAGTTGTTGATGATCAGCACCTGACAAGTGAGCTGGTCCAGTTTGTTTTGCGTCAGCAAGGATATGATGTGGAGACGACCGATAATCCTCGCGGCGCAATGCAAATGATCCAGAAAAAAGAGCCAGATCTGTTGTTGTTGGATGTTGGTATGCCAACGATGAATGGCTTTGAATTCTCGCAGCAGTTGCGATCAGAAGGGTACGAGATCCCACTCATTTTTGTTACGGCCAGAGATAGTCTTGAGGACAAAATACAGGGTTTTCATATAGGCGCGGACGACTACATTTGTAAGCCATTTGACCATCAGGAGCTGGTGGTGCGGGTTCAGGCGGTCTTGAGGCGTGGGCAGAAGCCGGGGAAAGTGGTGAGTAACGAAGTTATTCGTGTGGGTCGGTTTGAGCTCTGGCCGGCGGATATGAAAGTGATCATCTCAGGCCGAGCTCCAATCATTCTGACTCCGACCGAGATGAAGGTTTTGCGGGTCCTGATGTCGGCTCCTGGACAGATTGTGCAGCGTGAACAACTGCTCCATAGTGTTTGGAACGAAGATGCCAATAGTAGCAATATTGTGGATGTGTATGTACGTCGGCTCCGTCTGAGGCTGGAGTTAGATCCCGATCGGCCACAGTATATTATCTCGATCCGGGGAATTGGGTACAAGTTTATAGGGAAATAGGGGGTTAGTGTGCGGAAGCGAGCAAACAAAGAGGGGCATGTAGCGGAGATGGTAGAGAATGTCTCCAAGGGATTAAAGCGAGTTACCGAGGAAAATTCTTCTGGGCAGTACAGATTAAGATCGGTTGAGGACTCCAACACGAAAGAGCGGGCGTATCTTGAAGCTGCGGCTACCGAGACGACGGATATTATGTTGTCAATTGATCGTCAGTTTCAGATTCGTGATTTTAATAAAGCAGCCTCACGAGTGCTGGGATGGCAGGAGGAGAGCGATAAAGGGATCGGCTGTACTGAAATACTCAGATGTCAGAACCTGAATAAGATCCAGTTGTGTGGTACCTCAAGTTGCCCGGTTGAGCGTGTGCTTAAGCGGGGGCAGAGGCTGTCGCACGAAGAGCTTTATATTGGAGTGGAGGAGCCCAAAGAGGTTTCAGTCGCTGCCTACGCAGTCAATAAAGGGGAAGAGGCCCGAGTCGTGTTGACGGCGCGGGATATCTCTTCAATCAATATTGTCAATAAGATGCGCTCCAATTTCGTCTCAATGGTTTCTCATGAACTGCGTACCCCCTTAAATTCTGTTCATGGTTTTATTGATCTTCTGATGTTGGGTCAGATGGGAGAACTTTCGCCAGAGCAGCACAAGTATCTGGGATATACGCAGGAAGGGGTGCAACAGCTTATCTCGATTGTTGAAGATATTCTGTTTATGACGCGTTCGGACTCAGGTCAGTTTGAAATGCAGTCCGTTGCTGTAAGCATTCAGATGCTAGTGGATCAAGTGATCGGGAGCTTGCAGCCACAGGCACAGAAGGCCGAGGTTTCTTTAGAGAAAGACATATCAGATGCCGTTCCCTGGCTGTATGGAGATCCTCAGCGGATCAAGCAGGTGCTCAATAATCTGGTGACAAATGCCATTAAATATACACCCCCTGATAGCAGCGTGACAATAAGTGCTCATCAGCAGGACGAGCGCTTTGTCTTGATTTCAGTGGCTGATACCGGGTATGGAATTCCCGTAGAGGATCGTTCCCACATCTTTGAACGCTTTTATCAGTCCAACCAGAGTCGGCAGTCGCGGGCGGGTGGGTACGGTCTGGGACTGCCGATCGCGAAGCTGATTGTGGAGCAGCATGGCGGCACCATCTGGTTTGAAACCGAGTTAGAGAAAGGGACGTGTTTCTCCTTTACCGTCCCTATCTATCGAGAAGAGCAGGAATAGGATTGCCTCACCACGATAGTGGAACTCGCATTATTCTGACCAGAGCTGATCTTGCTCGGCTTCAGGGGGTGACGCGGGCTCAATCCAGTCATTGTCTTTTGAGAGCCGATCTGCCTGACGGGTAGGTTCTGGCAGGCGGTACCCTTTGGCGCAGTTCAGTACGTAATGAATACTGGTCTCCAGGCTGATCTTATGGCCCAGGGAGATGATCATCGGTTTTACCTTGCTGCGGGTGCGCACCATGGCCCCGATGGTTTCGGTTCCAACGATCAGCGGGACCCAGCTCCCGGCTTCTTCTGGCACTGGCTGGTGATGGCCAATCAGGATTGTCTTGGCGCAGCCAATAGTTGGTAGATCAAGCCAGATCCCCAAGTGTGAGGCAATCCCCAGTCGCCGGGGGTGGGCGATCCCCTGACCGTCGACCATAACCAGATCGGCGGATTGCTTTAGCTGCGCAAAGGCTCCTAGAACTGCCGGGGCCTCGCGGAATGAGAGCAGGCCGGGAACATACGGCATGCGGATAGGCTCTTCGTAGACGTGCTTCTCTATGATCTCCATCTCGGGATAGCTTAACAGCACCACGGCAGCGCGAGCCATCCCACTGGTCTCATTAATCGCCATATCGACTCCCGCCACCCTCTTTACCTCATTCAACTGGTCCGTTCGTATAATACGCTGAGCCAGTTCCTTTTGAAGCGCGATCGCCTCCTCCGTTTCCAACTTCCATGAGTGCAGTGGTTTACTATTTTGTTGAGTATTCGATTGCGGCATCCAACATCCTCTTTTCAACTCTGATCTTTCAAAATCTCCATACATAACGGCTAGCGAGCCTCAGCCACAAAGATCATTCTCGGGCTCTCATGATCATAGGGGCTGAGAGCGTAGTCGCCATAGACATCTTTCACTACAAAGCCGGCCCCCTCCAGCAGCAGTTCCATCTCACTGCGCTCAAAAAGGTAGAGTTCAGTATTAATGACCGTGCGCTGAACCGTTCCCCCTTGAACATGGCGATCGTAGAAATGCGTGAGCTCCAGCAGGTGAACGCCGCGAGCCGAAGCCGGGCTGACAAAATGCGTCAGGATGCTACCATCTTCCTGATGCCAGGTCCCTTGATGCAGCACCTGCCCTGAGAGATCCTCCATATAGCGGGCATCGACGTTGCTAATATCTAGAATAAAGGTGGCACTGGTCGCCAGATTCGCCCGGATCGCCGTAAGGGCCTGCTTCTGATCTTTTCGAGTGACCAGATGAGCAAACGAGCCCAGGGCCACAAAAGCCAGCCGAAACTTTTGATCAAGCTGAAGCGCACGGATATCCTGCTCCACCAGCTTGCATTGAGAAAGCAGTCCAGACCCCTCCAGGTTCTCGTGGGCCAGCCGTAGCATCGCTTCGGAGTTATCGACCCCCACAAGCTTATAGCCGTCTTGAGCCAGTGGTAGCAGGAGCCGACCGCTGCCGCAAGCCAGTTCTAGTAGCGAACCACTGGCAAGTTCGGCAAAGTTGCGGTAGAGATCCACATCCTCATCAAAGTGCAGATGTTCAAGATCGTAAAAAGGTGCGATCTGATCGTACATATTTTTCATACATATTCCACGTTTCAGACAGATTTCTGGATAAACGACAAAGGCGCAGCCCCCTATATCAGGATGCCGCGCCTTATAATAGCAGATTTTAGATGCCATCGGCAGAGACGATTTTCCAGGTATTGTTGCCCATGTCCTTTAAAACCAGTTGCACAATATATGGTTTACCAGAGCGAGTGACGGTCATTGTCTCAGTCACAGAGTCGCTCTGTGTGTAGTCACCGTTGCCACTACTGGATGTAGTAATCATGCCACGTTGAGTATCTACGGCTTCCGCCTTTGTTTGAAATTGTTCCTGAGTGACAGACTCGCCATTAAGCTTAAACTGAGCGGGATCTACATAGGAATAAGCTTTAGCATAATCTTTACTTTTTAACGCACTATAATAATTATCAGCAGCAAGCGTAGACTGGAAGCCTTTTTGAAATGCTGGCCCAGCCAGATTTCCAATTGCGCCGCCCGCGATAACACAGCCGACGCAGCTTAGCAGCAGAATGCCTCCAAGGATGCTTAGCGTGATCCAGAGCCATCTACGCGATTTTTTTGGCTGTGGAGGAGGTATATTATAGGGTACCTGTGGCGGCGGCGCATATGGCTGTTGGAACGACTCTGATGGCGGCGGCGCGTAGGGATTGTTGGAGGGTGGGCCGCTATAAGGATTATTCGTTGGTGTACCATACGGAGGATACTGGTTTTGAGGGCCATGCTGAGAATAGGGGGGCTGGTTGGGATCGTTATACATCTGCGTCCTCTCTGTCTACTGTTGGTATGATCAAGAAAACTGTATCAGAAAATTTACGATTACTATAACAAGAAGGTTGATAAAAAACAATACGGATAAATACCCAGCACTATATTTTGTTTATTTTGTATAGCTTCAAATTTTTTAGATACTATAATGCTCATAGATCTATGTATGTTCTTTTAATGTGAACGTATTTTAGAGTTCATGATCAAATGGAGGGATAATAATTATGCGAGCGCTAGTCTATCAAGGGCAGACGTTACGGTTGGATAATGAGTATCTACAGCCGGAGCCGCTGGCCGGCGAGGCTCTGGTTCGGGTAAAGCTGACGGGAGTCTGCAACACTGATTTAGAGATTACACGCGGATACATGCAGTACCAGGGGGTCCTGGGCCACGAGTTTATTGGAGTTGTTGAACGCGTCTATCATCAGCCGGGAGCCTCGGATATTCGTAATTTGACGGGGAAGCGCGTGGTTGGCGATATCAACGCGGCCTGTCATAAGGCCGATTGCACCTATTGCCAGCGGGGAATGCCAACCCATTGTCCGGAGCGCACAACTCTGGGGATCTCCGGGCGAGATGGAGCCTTTGCCGATTATCTTTTGCTCCCAACCGAAAACCTGCATATTGTCCCCGATGGAGTGAGCGATGAAGAGGCGGTATTTGTGGAGCCGCTGGCCGCGAACTTCGAGATGTTGGAGCAGATCCATCTGAAGCCTACTGAGATGGTTATGGTCCTGGGAGATGGCAAGATGGGCCTGCTGGCTGCACAGGTGATGGCCTTGACAGGTTGTCACGTTATCCTGCTTGGAAAGCATCCTGAGAAGCTGGAACTGGCTCGAAGCTGGGGGATCGAGACTCGTCTGGCGACCGACCCGCATCCTTTGCGCGCCGATGTGATTGTTGAATGTACAGGAGCAGCTCAGGGCCTGGAACAGGCCGCGCAACTGGTGAGGCCGCGCGGCACCATCTTTTTAAAAAGCACCGTTGTCGATAAAAGCGAGATCGCCCTGGCTCCTTTTGTTGTAGATGAGATCCGTGTGCAGGGCTCGCGCTGCGGCCCGTTTGATCCCGCTCTAAGAGCTCTGGCGCGCAAAACCATCCATGTCAGACCGATGATCAGCCGCACCTTCGACCTGGAAGAAGGACTGGCGGCGTTTGAATACGCCGCGCAGCCCGGAGTCTTAAAGGTTCAACTAAAAGTTTCGTAGATTATCTATCGCGCTCGGTTTTTGCTAGCGCCGCCTGAGCGGCGGCCAGCCGGGCGATCGGGACCCGGAATGGTGAACAACTCACATAGTCGAGTCCGATCTCATTAAAAAACTCGATACTATTGGGATCGCCGCCGTGTTCTCCACAGATCCCCACTTCCAACCTGGGATTGGCCCCACGGCCTCGTTCCGTTCCCATCTTTACCAGTTGGCCGACGCCTTCGCGGTCCAGCGTCTGGAAAGGATTCTGTGGCAGAATTTTCACCGGCTCTTTCTGACCGGGGATAGGCAGGCCCTCCACATATTTGAGCAGGAATTTTCCCTCAGCATCATCGCGGCTATAGCCGAAGGTTGTCTGCGTCAGATCGTTCGTGCCAAAGCTAAAGAAATCGGCTTCAGTCGCGATCTGATCAGCAGTCAGGGCGGCGCGGGGCAGCTCAATCATCGTCCCAAACTTATAGTCTACCGAAGCACCAGCCTCGCTTGTTACCTGCCGAGCCACCGCTTCAAGCTCCTGACGAACCACCTTCAGTTCATTGATATGGCCGACCAGGGGGATCATGATCTTCGGATAGATCTTTTTACCCTGCTTGCTTAATTCGATCGCTGCCTGAAGGATCGCACGGGTCTGCATTACCATAATCTGGGGGAAAACCAGGCCCAGACGGCAGCCGCGCAAGCCCAGCATCGGATTCATCTCGCGCATCGCCCCAACCGCTTCTAACAGCGTTCGCTTCTCCTGAAGTTCCTGAGGATTCTTGCCGCTATCCTCAAGGCGTGTCACCTCGACCAGAAGATCCTCATAGGAAGGTAGAAACTCATGGAGAGGTGGATCGATCAGGCGGATCACTACGGGATAGCCCTCGCCGGTCTGCGCATTCACCATAGTCTCGAACAGACCCTTGAAATCATTCTGTTGGAACGGCAACAGTTTATCCAGCGCCTCCTGACGCTCCACATCGTTGGTCGCCAAAATCATCTTTTGCACGATCGGCAGGCGTTCCGTCTCCATAAACATATGCTCAGTGCGACAGAGGCCGATCCCATGAGCGCCAAACGCTACCGCGACCTTTGCATCGCGTGGATAGTCCGCATTAGCCCAGACATCCAGACGGCGATATTTATCGGCCCAGGTGAGAAGCTGCTTGAGATCGTTCTCCTTCTCAAAATCAGGGGTAGCCGTTTTAATGAGGCCCGCGAACACCTCGCCGGTCGCGCCGTCGATCGAGATATCATCTCCCTCTTTCAAAACGAAATCAGAGTCCTTCACGCGGAAAGATCGGCTCTCCTCATTAACGCGGATCGCCTCGCAGCCCGCGACACAGGGAAGACCCAGGCCGCGAGCAACCACCGCCGCATGGCTGGTCGCGCCGCCGCGCGCCGTCAAGATACCTTTCGCCACCAGCATCCCATGCACATCATCGGGGCTAGTCTCAGGACGGACAAGCACCACATCAATCCCATCTTTACCCATCTGCTCAGCCCGATCGGCATTGAAGATCGCTTTACCCGAGGCGGCTCCAGGCGAGGCATTCAGGCCCTGAGCCAGGAACTTGCCTTCAGAGATCACGCGTTCCTTATCCGCGTCATCAAAGCGAGGAAGTAGCAGGCGATACACCTGGAGGGGTTCGACGCGCTGCACCGCCTCCTCCTCGGAGATCAGATGCTCATGGACCATATCTACAGCCACCCGGACGGCGGCCTGAGCGGTGCGTTTCGCGGAGCGGGTCTGAAGCATATAGAGGCGGCCCTTCTCGACCGTAAACTCCAGGTCCTGCATATCGCGGTAGTGCTTCTCCAGGCGTTCGGCGATCTCATTGAACTGCCGGAACACTTCAGGGAGATCCTCTTCCAAACGGCTAATCTTTGAAGGGGTGCGGATACCCGCCACTACATCCTCGCCCTGAGCATTCAGAAGATACTCGCCATACAGCTTTTTTTCGCCGGTACCGGGATTGCGTGTAAAGGCCACGCCGGTACCGCTATTGTTGCCCATATTGCCAAAGACCATGCTTTGAACGTTGACGGCGGTTCCCAGCGAGTGAGGGATCTTATTGAAATTGCGGTAGTCAATCGCGCGCTTGTTATTCCAGGAAGAGAAGACCGCCTCGATCGCGCGGCGCAACTGCTCGTAGACATCGGTTGGGAAGGGAACGCCCGAGCGTTTCTCCGCGATCTGCTTAAATTCCGTAACCACTTGCTTGAGATCATCAGCCGGGATCTCCGCATCAGTCTGTACGCCGGCCTGTTCTTTATATTTTTCCAGCACTCGTTCAAAATCGGCGGAATCGGTGTCCAGCACAATTTTACTGAACATCTGGATAAAGCGGCGGTAGGCATCGTAGGCGAAGCGCTCATCACCCGTCAGGGCCACCAGTCCCTTCACCGTCTCATCGTTGATCCCCAGATTGAGGACCGTATCCATCATGCCGGGCATCGAGAATTTCGCGCCGGAGCGAACGGAGACCAGCAGCGGGTTATTCTGCTGTCCAAAATGTTTTCCGGTCTGCTGTTCGACGATCTTGAGTGCCTCAAGAGCCTGGTCCAGAAGTCCCTCGGGAAATGTTTTCCCGACCTCGTAGTACGTATTACAAGCCTCAGTCGTGATAGTAAAGCCTGGAGGGACAGGCAGGTCCGCCCTGGTCATCTCGGCCACACCCGCGCCCTTGCCACCAAGCAGCTCACGCATCGAGGCGTTGCCTTCACTAAAAAGGTAGACCCATTTACGTGGAGAGTGCTTCACTGCATTTTCCAACCCGGAGTATGTAATTTGTTGCGTCACCAGATTCCTCCCAAATCTATCGTACACTTACATTCGTCGAACGCATCCAGTGTTGAGCCTTTAATAAGGAAGAGGATTTATGTTCCCAGCACAATATTACGAGCCCACCGCATGATACGACGCGCGCGTTGAACATAGCCACTAGCCTGATCTGCGTTAATCACCTCATCGGCCTCCTCGGGTGGAGTATCCATATAGAAATCTTCAGGATGGAAGGGAGTGAGGACCGCCATCTCCTCCTGGATTTCAGGGGGAGCACCCACCAGAATCGCCAGGGCTTTCAGATCATGATTGTATGAAGATCTGCGACCAAAACGGAGCAGGCTCACGGCTTGAGCTGCCTTCTCAGCAGCCTGATTACAAAAATCGGCACAGGCAAAGTGTCGACCCAGGCCCAGTTCAACCCCCGCCGTCGCCATATCTTGAGCGGCCTCCGCGTACAGGCCATAAGCCCCCTGAAGATCGCTGGTAGGGAATTGCCCCTCCTCTTCCTCTTCATCATCCTTTTCCTTTTTAAAAGGAACAGGAGTTGAAGGAGATGAGAGATCTGGAGAACGTCGGTCGATGCCATCAATGAGCAGACGTTCGAGAGACTCGGCGCTCTCATCTGCATGGGGGTCAAGATGGTGATTGTTTTGCTTTTCTGACATGTGGTAAATCCTTTGCTTGTGCCGTGGATTCTGAACTTTTCCTTTTGTTGCAGATCCCTTGCTTATCTTATGTTTTGCAGGTCCCTTGTGTCAATGTGTATCGTTGAATATCATCGCATTCACCTTCTTGGGAGGTAGAAAATGATTCTTCAAAGACGAAATACCAGAAGAATTATATAACCAGCGTTTTGCGAAAAATCATGTTCTGGTGAGTATCATAGCCTATTAAAACCGTTTTTAGAAGATTCTGATGGGAAATTTTCAAAGGGTGGAATGAAGATGCGTCCCCTGGGTGCGGTAGGAGCGCGTGAGAAGCGCTGCGCCAGCGGATGAGCTTTCTCAAAGCAAAGCGCCAGATGCGGCACGCTTCGCGGGCCGTCCTACGGTTCCGGCTGTGGACCCGCGTGCTCTCCGATGCCCTTTCAGAAGCAGGTTCCCTTCTTTTCTCAATAGAGTTGATTGCTTGTAGAGTTAGACGAACCACCTCCACAAGTAACCAACTTCCGTTACCAAGTAAAGTCTTGATCTGCAAAAATTATAGCATAGGCAAGCTCACAGAGCTTAGATCTCAGTATAGCCC
>CAXTTV010000062.1:0-23708 GCA_964247295.1 uncultured Ktedonobacteraceae bacterium
CATCATTCTGTACTGGCTCACTCAGGTGAATATTGACCCCCAAACGTGTCGGTGTTATGGTATCAAGCGGAATTTGTGATAGACTTTTTGAAGATTGGGAGGATGAAGGGCTTGTTGGTTGTGACGGGACATTTGCACAACTATTCAGGAGAATGATTGGAGTACTCGCTGCTGTAAGCAACAAAAAAGTCCGTCGTGTCAAGTACCGTTCTGACATCTATTTTCCTTACCCTTCAATACGTGTTAGATACTAAAGTATAGAACAAAAATCCATGAGCTATACCCTGTTGGCTGAGGGTAGCTTATGGGTTTTTGTCATACGTCTATCCTTTTCCCTACTTCTCTAACACGCGCTTCAACATCCCTAAGTACAATCACACGGCTTTTTTAGCTTTAGAACCACGAATTGACAGCATTTTCTCAGGGCATTGGTTTCAAAGAGTTCACAGTGAGTCACCTCCCGACGGAAAGGTCGCCACAGCATCTCGATATGATTCAAGCATGGACTGTAGGTGGGTAGATAGAGCAAAACCAATCTCCCTTCTTTAGCCCGTCTCGTGCGTCTTCCAGCGTCTTTTTTTTACCAGGTACTCTGGAGATAAAGAAGACTACCGCCGAAAATTCCGGGCTTATCGGATCATTGAAAGACTATAAGAAAGTGAATTCCTCTCATTCTGATGATTACTCCTCATCAAAAAGCGGCTCCGACAATCCAACAAGTCTTGCATGAACTCAAAGAGCCGTCATCAATCATCATCGTCCCAGAAGAGAACCTCTTGCGATATGGACTGAAAGCTATCCTAAGTTATCATTTCTGAGCCTTCAGCTTTTAGCTCTCTTGAGAGCGACTCCGACCAATGAATTGGAGAAATTCCTCTAGAAGAGCCCTTCTTCTTCCCTCATCTATTTTATAGCGTTCTGAGGTGTAGCGAAGAAAAGAATCGCCTTCCTGATACCATCGCTCAATCTCCTCACGGGAAAAGATCCGCCCGTGATTGTTATCTAAAATGCAAGGCCAACGATCACAACACAGCAAAGCAAAACGCGCAGCCAGGAGTTCACTCACATCACGTAGAGGGTGATAATCGAGCGAAATATACAAGCATGCTTTGGGTTCACCGCCAAGAAGCTTTTTTGTTCCTTCCAGCCAAAATGCACCATCCTCATCAAGAAAATTACCTTCATCATCAAACACACCATCATCCCAAGCAATGGGAGTAATCCAGATAGCGGTTCCATCGTCGATGATCCCTCCAAAATAGCCTGCTGCTGATTCAGGTGGAATTATCCCACCCGCTTCAAGAATGACCTCAGCGAGTTCTTCACCTGTAATATCATGACTGCTGTAGAGCAAGAGATTTGCGCTCATCTTTTTGGGCCTCACCTTATTCAAGATAATCTTCGCATACAATATGCAAGAGAGTATTGACATAGAAAAGGGCACCTCTTTTCCCCTAGGAGAAAAGCCTCCCGACTGAACATTCTTGGTCAGGAGGCTCTTTGTGGAAATGGCTTGTCTATCCGCACTGGACATTAGGAAAAAGGAGTTTAAAGAAATCAACGGAAGGCGTTGGAGTCAGAAGCAAAGCCCAGAGATCGGGAGTAATCACAGTAAAATGGATACCACGTTCTGGCTGAGGACAGGTCACATCTTTTTGCCAGAGATCGTCAGCATGGGCAATCACAGCCTGTTTGAGCAACAGGACGAATGCGGGGGGAACATCTCCCGAGGTCTGAATGAAGACGACGGCCTGATCCCCCTGATTCTTCACGATGGAAAGGGTACAGGGATCAACTGCAATAGTCGTTTTCCCCATACCAAGCAGTTCTCCCCCTGGCTCTGAAGAGATCACGATCCCATCAGGAGCTTTCTCTAAGGAACAAGGAAAGGGGCTTCCTTTGAAAGCCAATGTGGTTCCGCTTGTGATCTCCTTTGCGGAAGCCGAGGATAAAGGAAGCATCCCACTCAGTAAGCAGATCAAGAAGATGAGAGACAGAAAACGAAGGGCGAGGCTTTTCACGGTTTTTTACTCCTTCAAATTCCAGCCCCCTCTCTTCGACCTCCCATCCATCGTTGTGATAGAGAGTCAGGGAGGAGGGCTGATCATCCAGGAAACATACACATTTCCTGCTTCCAGAGTAAAAAAGAGGCTCAGATAGGAGAGCGGGAATCTTCAGGTATTCCCGTGGGTATGGGATAGGCGGATCTGATCAAAAAACGATACAATGGTGTCTCGCAAGGGTTTTCTGAAAAAAAGCTGGCACCTCCATCTTTCTTCCGAAAGAGGCTGGCACCTTGTAATCATGGAAACACTCTCATGGAATGATATTTCTCAATGAGGGAAAAGGAGAACTATACCGATATAACAGAAAAGCAAAACAATGATCGGAGTCACAAGCATGAGAAGCAAACACGTGACGAATTGTTGTCTCCGCCTCTCTCTATACCGAACGTAAGGATGATTGTGGTAGAAGTGAAAGCCACAACGAGGGCAGGCGATTGCCTGACTGGACATTGACCAACCACATTCAGGGCATGGGACTAGGGGCATATTCTTCCTCCTTCTCATACATTTGCTCGGCACCCATGACAAAAAAGAGTTCTTTTATTGAAGAGAAGATTTCTGGATCTGATATCAAGCGTAATACAAAACACTTGAAATTCCAATATGAAGATAGAAAGAGAGGAAGAAAAGATGATGAAAAGAGAAATTCTCTAAACTGAATATCTTTTCATCCTTATACTAACATTTTTCTTTTAAAGAATGTGTATCCACAATTGCTTCTTATGTGATAAATTTATTTAAAATAGGAGAATCATTTTAAGAAAGAAGATGGGAGAGACATGATACCTGCAAATCTCCTTACACCGGAAGCTCTCTTTTTAGGCAGTTTCGTACTTTTGATGATTGTAATTATGATTATTACGATCATTCTATTTTCTCGACGTTTGAAAATTATGACTACGTCTCTTCTCCAATTAAATCAAGAGTATCAAGAAACGAAAACAGCTCTCACTGGGGGCCAACAAACGACATTACAAGAGATCCAACACTTACACGTTGCTCAGGCTACTGCCCAGGCTGCTGCCGCAACTGCTCAGCAAGAAACACACGAACTGAACATACTCATGCCTACCTGGCAAAAAGAAATCACTCAGCTTAATCGAGCTCTCCGAACAACCCATCAACAAGGAATATGGGGTGAACAGGAACTTCGACGCATCGTGGAATTAGCAGGAATGATTCACCATTGTGATTTTGATATAAAACTGAAGCTTCCAAATGGAAAAGTACCAGATATGCTCATTCATATGAATGACAACCGCACGATTGCCATAGATGCGAAAGCTCCTAGCCAGGCCTACTTAGAGGCTATGAACAGTGAGGACGAAGAAAAACGAAAAGCAAAACTCGAAAAGTATGTTGGGAATATTCGAGGCATGATCACAGACTTATCCAAAAGAGAGTACTGGGCGCAGCTTCAGCCATCACCTGATCAGGTCATCTTATTTCTTCCAAATGAGGCAATGTTTCATACCTTGCTGAAACATGATCTTACACTTTTAGATTTTGCTGTGGAAAAGAATGTACTCCTCGCTTCACCAGTTACCTTAATCGCGTTGCTCAAAGTGATTGCGTACGGATGGAGTCAGAAACAACGTGCCAAAAATGTACAAGAGATTATTGATCAAAGCCGCGCACTTCAAAAAGAGCTCGCAAATTGGTTAGATCAGTGGCAGCAATTACGAGGGGCCATTTACCAAACATCTACGAAATTTAATGATATTACGCTCACATATGAAACTCGTATTTTTCCTCTTATTCAAGAGATTGAGGCGCTTGATGAAACGCATACTATGAAGAAAAAAGATTTTGAACTTCGTCCTGTGCCACCACATCTCGTACAACCAAAGCAAAAAGAAAACGCTCTGACAGAAGCCAAAGAAAAAGAGGAAAAAGAGCCCTGGTCAGAGAAAATAGTATCATCTTTCACGAAGTTTCGAGAAATGTTACCTTCATCTCCTCTCAACAATGGAAAGGGAAATGATACTCATAAAGAATAAGAGCATGTTTCCTTTGGGAGAGCGCCTGTTCAGAGCACGTACAAGCTATGGTATTCCACAGCGCAGAGGAGGAGGTGTGTCCTTTTGATGGCAGACCCGGCATCTCTCTATCAGTATGCCGGGCCTGCCGGTGACTCACTCATGCACTTCCTTTTTCCAAAGAAATCCTTTAAAATGAAGCTGGAAGACCTTTACCTTCAATTAAGAGGTTTGTGATGCTTTTTTGCATGAGCCAATCCCAGCCCATCGTGCAGGTGTCATAGCATTCAAATTCGGGGATGAGGCCGAGATGAGTCAGACCCACTTTTGAACCATTCTTTTCAGGTGCAATTTCCCAGAGTATTTTCGTGCCAACCCACTCTTTTCTCTCTTCGTGCCACGTTTGTTCGGCGTCTATGACATTCCACAGAATCTTTTTGCCAGGAACTAGCTCATCTATGTGAATCGTATACCGATCTCCATTTTTGAAATGAACCGTAAAGACATCTCCGAGCTTGGCAAAGCTTCCTTCAACATGTGTTGACCACCACTCATCCACACAAGAAATTTTAGTATATGCCTCTTCTGGAGGAATGCCTGTAGTCATGGTACGATGGTAGTCTTGTGGTTGCATAAGAGATTACTCCCTTTCTCATGTAGCATTTCTTTTCAACGGAAAAACCTCAGTCGGGCCGCAAGCTACTCTCCCTTGCCACTGCCTCACCATAGATGCAAGGGACTACTCGTCCTGAGGGGAGGCACGAGGTTCTTTCTCCGCAACTTCTGGGGTACTTGGTTCCTCAAGCAGGTAGTTCCGCAGGGCAGCCAGACGCTGATCCCACTGGGCTGAAATTTCCTCAATCCAGGTCGTGACCGTCGAGAGCGCTTCTGGCTGTGGCACATATCGCCGCTCCCGACCCATCTCGTGGGCTGTCACGAGACCGGCCTGCTCTAAGGTCACCAGATGCTTAGTGATCGCTTGACGCGTAATGGGCAAACGGGTGGCGAAGCTCGCGGCTGTTCCTGAGCCTTCGTGGCACAAGTGTTGAAGCAACAGACGACGCGTGGGATCAGCCAGAGCAAGAAAGACCCTCTGCGCATGTGAATCCATTATTACCGGCTTCTCCTCTCCTATGGGCGACATGCTGATCACACAGTACCCACACCACCTTCCAAGGACTCAGACTCCCGCTATGCGACTTGCAGGTAGGCGTGCAACGCGGAAAGGCACGCTTGCCAGCCCCGCCGGTTGTCCTGATAGGCATTCTCTCCTGGAATCGGCTGGGGTAGGGATGCAAAACCTGACTCGACGAGCGTCAATTGGGTCTGATCGGCCAATTCTTCCAGAGTAATTTCCACCAGCGTATAGAGGGCTGTGGCAAACGTCATCGTGGGGTGACTAACCGCATAGGAAGGCCAGCGAAAGGCAAAACGATGTGGCTCCTCAATCACCTCGATCTGGCCCGTGTAAGGACACGGTTCATTTTTCCAGGTAAAATGGATGGTGCCACCCACGCGAAAATCCATGCCACTCACCACACCAAACCAGTGGGCAAGCTGTTCTGGTTTGGTGATAGCCTCCCAGACACGGTGGCGCGGGGCGGGCAAGACTATGGTTCGTTCGATACGATCAGGAAGAGTCATGGAATCTCCTCTCCAGTGAAGCAAGATACTCTTGTGTGGCGTTTAATAGGCAACCTTTTAGTTGCCTATTAAAAGTATACCAGAAAAAGCTAAAACAAGCAACCCAATAGTTGCTCTTTTTTTTGTACATGGAGTTAGATGCGCGCAAATAGGAGGAGTGAGCACAAATCATTTATGCGGTTCTCTCTGCCATCGAGTCACCAGATTATCCGGAGAATATTGAGTGTCGCGAAGTCTCTGTTATTCATGCGAGGTTTGGTTCCCTTTTTGTACTATCCATCACTAGATCTTGATTGCTCAAGAATATGTTTCACGATCGAAACATGAAAGTCAAAGAGCCCCTCACGTGTTTTTCGTCGAACACTTCCACGGGACAACACGCATTGAGAACTCCATTTTCTCTGCACTCACGGTTACTGCACCTGGACATCCAGGATAATAGAACCTATGCATGCAATCACGTCACTCTCACAGAAGAATGTTTTGCTTTCTCCATGATATACTACAATCTATGCTCTAAAGGCTTTTTTAATAGAAAGAAGAGGTCCTCGTTATGACCCAATCTTCCTCCGTTCTGATTTCTCCAGGCGGTCAACGTATCCTGTTTGTCCTGGCCCATCCTGATGATGCAGAATTTCTGTGTGGTGGAACGGTTGCTCGGCTGGCAGAAGAAGGTCGCGATATTCATTATCTTCTGATTACCCGAGGAGATAAGGGAAGCGATGATCCTGACATGACTCCTGAATTGCTGGCTCCCATACGGGAGCAGGAGCAACGGGATGCAGCAAAAACGCTTGGGGTCCAGAACGTGACATTTTTTGATGGATATTTTGATGGAGAGGTTGAGCCAACGCTTGATCTCCGGAGGAAAATTGCGCTGGTCCTTCGCCAGTGGAAACCGGATGTGGTCTTTACGTTCGATCCCTGGAGACGCGATGAGGTTCATCCCGATCATCGTGCCGTTGGAACATGTACCCTTGATGCTCTAGCCTGCGCGAGGGGAGCTCTTTACTATCCAGAACAATTGCGAGACGGTGTGACTGCTCACAATACCAAACACGTCTATTATTTTTCGACGAACGCAGCCAATCATTGGGTCGATACCAGTGGTGTTCTGGAGAAGAAGGTTGCGGCTCTGCGGTGTCACCAGAGCCAGACCAAACAGATGAATCTTGAGGAATGGGTTCGGCGTCGGGGTGCAATCGCAGGAGTGGAGCACAAATTCAAGTATGCTGAAATGTTCCACCATTATGTTCTCGGATAAGAATTTCTGGCGATCATGCATGGGGCCCGTTCTTTTATCCATGATCGCCGCTTCTCTATTGGAGTGGAAATACATCAAGTTCTATCCCAAGATGTGCAATATACGGATTCATTGGCGCGAGTTGATGTAACATTCGATATAATTTTTTGACTTCTTCGATCCCCTGTTGCGAGTGTGACTGACGCGCGAAATGGAGAGCAACCTTCGCTATCTTAGCTGACTCCTCATACTCTTTCGCAATTAGGTAAATTCGTGCTTCTGTAATTGACAAGTACATTTCTTTGGTGGAGGCACCAGTATCTAAGTGCCTCCTGGATACCAATAAAGCATTTTGCGCCTCTTTCAGCAATCCTTTATCAGCAATAGTATGCGTGTTTTTAAATTGGGCTACGAGATCTTCATCATCTATATGAAACAACGCGAATCGTAAGAGCGTTTTTGCGCGTTCATGATGGACGGCATGAAGATTAAAGGTCAAAAAGGTGCTGTCCTCTTCTATTTTTCCATTATAGATAATTTTTGCAGCATTGTCTTGCCAATTGCGGCACTTCGTTTTTAATCCTTCATCTCCTTTTGCATACAGCGCGTTCACTTCAGCAGCCAGGAGATAACTACTTCCTTTCAGAACTGGACCGGCTTTCTTTGCTTTCTCCATGGCACTGCCAATATCTTCTCTCGCAAACTCTGGTCTGTTCTGTATCAGGTGTATTCGTGATCGCCTATAAAGCGCAGCACCTAAAAGCTCCGGATCATTAAGAGGCGTCGCTATGGATACAGCCTTCTGAGCAATAGTTGAAGCTTCTTTGTCCTTTTTATGGTGTTGAGCAATAAAGGTGGAATGTTGATAGAACCGGCTCAAAAGATCTTGCCACGAATCTTTTTCTATCTCTGGTATCTGAGGAACGATCTTTTCCAGTTCTTGCTGGTGTTTATAAAATCTATATGCGGCTGTTGGTGAGTACTTATCGCTACTTGTATTCGCGAACGTCAAAATATCTTCATAGAGTGCATATGCATTCTTTTCTAGAAGTTCAGCGATCCCGGCGAGTGATGCTTCTCCACTATTCTTATCAGCGACACTGAGCCATGTGAGGCCTAGAAGTGTTGGAGGAATTTTTAGAAGTTTGGAAAGAAAAATACGTCTATCCATATCTGCCAAGTACCTTAGGTTCTCCCAATACGCTACCGTCTGTTTATCTACGCCACAAACAATAGCAAAAGTCTCCTGCGAAGTCCAACCAGCTTTTTTACGATGGTCGGATATAACCTCACCTGCATGAGGCAAACCATACTCTCCTGGTGAATAGTCTTCAGGGCGTGCAAGTGTACTCATCGAGTGACCGGCCTCCTGATACACAACGATATGGGTTTCTCTGTAACAGCATCCATTACATTCACCATACCTAACAATATCTCATATTGTAACACCTACGTTTTTTTCTTCCTCATAAAACTTCTTAGAAGTATGAAGAGCCTTATATTGGTATTTATCACTTTTTTGACAATACTACGTGAGGCAAACATTTAATGTCTGTTGCCTTGAAACAGCTTATCACTACTTCTATAGTAACCATTCTTTGTTTTTATTGATACTCTGTTTGAAATGATGAAGGAGGAAAACATATGCTATTAGAGCACGTATACCGATTACCAATCCATATTCTTGTGGAAACAATGAAAAGTCAACTTGAACCTATTGTGTTCCGAACGGAACTTTCTAACCCTCCGTTTTGTGAGATCCCATGCATTGCGACGATCGAGATGAGAAAAACACAGATGTTTCACTGTCGTATCTGGAATGTGGAGGGAGTCCTGCTCCTTGACCAGCAACAGGCGTTTGAGGTACTCTGCCTCTGTGAAGATCTGCACTGGCAAATGCTCCCTCAGAATTCATCACTCGCTCATCCCTATCCAGCCCCAGCCCTTTCCCAGAATCCCGTTCTCACACCTGAAGGAGAACCAGTGCCTCACCGAATCTGCGAGCTTTCCTCAGAGACCCTCGCAGCCCTGACATCGCTGCAAAAGAACATCTTCTTTCTCGCCAATGGTCACACCAGTATGCAAAGGATAGCCGATCTCCTCAGGAAGCCGCTCTCGGAAATCTGGAACGCGGCTTTCCAGCTCCACCTATCCCACTGCCTCGCCTGGTAAAGGGATGCGATTCTGAGAAAAAAGGAAGGATTCTGCGATGCAATCATCACCATCTTCACCACCCTCTCAAGAGGACTCCTCCTGGGCCTCACGCGTCCTGGGAGAGCACCATAATGATCAGCCGTCTGGCTTTTTCACATGGTGGTATCGACATACATCTCCACCTGAGGAACAAGCAATCTCTTTGCAGCAGCATCTTCTGATGAATCGAAGTCGGGTCGCATCAGGGCTACTGCTCTTTCTCTTGATCATACTTCTCTTTGTGGCTGCAATCGCGCTTTTGGAACTCAATCTTCCCATGCTGGCCGTCGTCGCGATGCTCTATCCCCTGATCATCCTCTGCCTGCTATTGAATAGGCATGGACAGGTCCAGGCAGTGGGCCTCTTGTTGACAGTCGGTCTGGTAAGTGGAATGAGCTTCACGCTGGTGGGAACAGCCTTCTCCGGTGGGCTGACGCCGGGTGACACAGATCTTCTCTATCTGCTTTTCTTTGCTGAAATCATCACGGCGGCCCTGCTCCCGATCCAGACAATCTTTCTGGTGGCTGGTGTAAATCTGCTGATAAGCCTGTGGGCCCTGTTTCTGGCACCCCATACACCGGCTCTGGATCTGCTTCTCTCCTCCGAAAGGCTTGCGATGCTCCTCCGGTTGATCCAGATTCATGTTCTGGTTCCCGGTGCGCTCTGGGTGCTCATCACCATACACCAAAGCACACTCACACGAGCCAACCGTGCGGAGGAACTAGCCCAACTCCAACATGATCTGGCCTTGATGAACACGGAGCATCTGAAGCAAAAAGAGGCTCTCGAACAGGGGCTCGCTTTGATCTCTGAGGTGCATCGGCGGGTCGCGAATGGGGATCTGGATGCTCGCGTCTCTTTACCTGATGAGGATGTGGCCCTCTGGCAGATCGCCGGTCCTCTCAACATGCTCATTGGGCGCTATCACCATGCCAAGCAAGAGATCCGCATCTATGAGACCTTTGTTGCCAAGATGGCATCTTCCACCAAACGCCAGACCGCCAATCTCACTCCACCTCAGGACCCATCCTAATATTTCACAGAAAGGATTCCCGTGATGTCAGACGCTTCTTCCTCTCATCCACCTGATCTTGCATCCCTGTGGCAATCCCCTTTGACCCAGAGCCTTCATGCCTCCCCGCTCTATCATGAGTTGCTGCGTGGGATGGAATATGACCTGGAGATGGTCACCTTCTTGGCCTTCGTGCAGCCCGATCAACCGACATTGGAACTTTTCTTCTCCCTCATTACCTTTCTCGTGCTCCGAGAGTATCCGACTCCGATGAGCGAGTTTTATCCTGTCCTGACCGATTCTCCTCGACCAGCGTCAGAAGCCTATCCCGTCTTTCGCCACTTCTGCCTGGAACATCAGGAGGAGATCTGGGAACGCTTACCCCGTGTTCGGTTGCAAACCAATGTCGTCGCCCATTGTGCAAATCTGCTTCCTGCCTTTGAGATGGTCTATCAGCGAGGTGGCCGCAAGCCCCTCGCGATGGTCGAAGTGGGACCCAGTATCGGTCTCAACCTCCTGTGGGACCGCTATGGCTACCAGTACGGCTCGATGGCGCTGGGAAAGCTCGACTCCCCGGTGCAGATCGACTGTCAGCTTCTTGGTGATCGGCGTCCGCCTCTGCCAATCCACTTCCCACTAATCGAACAACGGGTGGGCATCGAGATCGCTCCCCTCTATCTGGATGCAGAAGAGGATTTGCTCTGGCTCCAGGCCGGGATCTGGCCCGAGGATCTGACTGGCTCCTACCTCTTTGATGAGGCGATCAGAATCGCTCAGAACATTGGGCGGCCCTGGGTCATCAAGGGGAATGCACAGGACCAGATCAAAGATTTGCGGATGCTGATTCCCGAGGAGCAGACCTACTGTGTCTGGCATTCCTTTGCCCTATCTCAAGGGCCAGCCGAAGTTCGAGAGGAAATTATCGAGGCAGTCGCGCATGTTTCCCGGTTCCGCCCAATGTACCGGATCAGTCTAGAAATTGATCCCCAGCGAGATGGGCTCCCTCTTTTGGAACTGTTCACCTATGAGCAAGGAGCTCTAGTCAAGCAGGAGATGCTGGCCGAGTGCGCCCTGCATGGAGAATGGATGCGTTGGCTCAGTCCAGACGAAGCATCCTGATGCTCCTGTCCCTTTCCACAAAGGAAATGTCAAGATGAATACAAGCGGTCTATGTGTCTCTCACCCTGCTCTTACGGCCCAGCAGGAGAAAGCCGAAAAAAGACTCCTTCGTTGGCAAGAACTGGAGCGCCAGGGCATCCATCTTACCTATCAGCGGCAGTATCGACGCTGCGGCAATCCCAGATGTCAAGCGTGCAGAGCGGGGGAAAAAGGCCATGGCCCCTACTGGTATGCCTACTATCGAGATCAGAGAAGGCTCAAAAGCATGTATTTAGGAAAACATCTTCCTTCATCCCATCCGGCTTCATTTCGATATAGTAAGGAAAGGGGAAAACGATGAAACTAACCTGGAATGCGCAAGATCTACCTCTGACAACGATCCAAGATTTACATCGCTGTTTTGAGCACATCCGTCAACAAGAGTATAGTGAGCTATGGCTGACGATTGAAGATAGACCATCGCTGACTGTACTCATCAATGGAACCTTTGCCTGGTTAATGTATCTACAAAACCCAAATGATGCGGGCTTTCATTCCCTCAATTCTCATGACAATAGCTCTACGGAGCGACGCATGCCTTTCCAATTGAGTAATGGGCAGGAAGACGAGTACCCAGTTGCCTGGACGGTTTCTCTTGAAAAAGCATTCGATGCCTGTACCTATTTTGTGAGGACTCAAGGAGGACGATCGCCCGCAATCCATTGGAAGTCTACTTGATGTTCTTTTTATACAGCAGTGAATGGCTAAACATATAGCGAGATCAGCAGTTTCGTCAGATCACTGTACTCCTTTCATCCATCCTCAGACACATTTCCTATTCTATAAACTCTAAGGAAAAGTGAATATGGGCACACACATACTCCTACCGCCTCGTTGAACGGAAAAAGGCGAAGTGTCACAATCCCTCTGGTGTGAAGCTTCTGAAGAGACAGAACAGTGAGGCTACCGCAAGGAGGATGACGCTCATAGCGGAAGCACTGTCCACAGTACTACACATTACCAGCACCAGAGCTCCAATCAGAAGACAGACGAGAATGCTGAGATGACGCTGCTCCTGAAGACATTTCATAACATAAAGGAGCGCTCCAGAGCTGAGCATCAGCAAACACACAATAAACAAGAACGATGGAATCTAGCGGAGTAGGAGACATTCGAGAAGAAGCATGAGACCAACAATCAAAAGAGTCCGCAACAGAAAGAGAAAGACTGGATCTCTTGACGCTGTTGGCTTGGACGGGAGAAAGGACTCAATCTGGGTCAGTTGCTGTTGGATCTGATGCAACCTTTGATCATTACCCTGATGAAAGGAAATTGGTTGTTGCATATAATCCTCTCGCCCTTCTGATAAAACCATTACTCCTGAAGCTTGCAAAGATGGAACCTCAGTTGATGGAGCAAGCGCCTCTATAAACGTCTGCATTGAAGGGAAACGCTCGTCCACACGTTTCGAGAGAGCCTTGAGGATCGCCCATTCCATCTGCTCTGATATGTTTGGATTGCACAAGCGGAGCGGCTCAGGTTGTTTGCTCAGATGTTGAAAGATGATCTGCTCATATCCTGAGCCGCGAAAAGGCTGGACGCCAGTCCACATCTCATAGGCCACACAGGCCAGAGCATATTGATCACTTTGAAAGGCACTCTGACCCTGAAACTGCTCTGGGGACATGTAAGCCAGGGTTCCAACGGGCAGAGCTGGGATCGTCGTGGATGAAGAAATCATGACTGAGATCCCAAAATCGGCCAGCAAAATATGATCAGGCTCATCTGAAAGAATGTTCTCCGGCTTGATATCGCGGTGAATGATCCCCTGCTCATGAGCGAACTGAAGCGCCGATCCCACCTGCCGTAGAATCTGTAATCCCGATGAAAGAGACGTGCTGGCACCACCAAGGGCGTCCAGATGCGTTCGCAGTGAGCCTCCTCTAGCATACTCTGTGATCAGATAGGGAATCTCAAAAGCTTGACCACCCTCTGAATAGACGCCAATATCTTTGAGCCTCAAAATATGTTCATGATGTAATTGACCCATCATGCGAGCCTCTTGAAGGAACGAAAAGCGAGCCTCACGCGACAAAGCCTCTTTCACATTCAGCTTGATCGCCACCAACGTATTCTCAAGCTGAATGCGTCTCCCGAGATAGACCGAAGCATATCCCCCTGACCCCAAGCTCCGAATCAATTCATAATTTTGGATACGCTTTTTGAGAAAATAGTCATGATCCATCCTGCTGACCCCATCCTATTTTGTGGCAATTGATCAACCTCATAGCAGGAAGAGTAATACAGAAAGGAGTAATCATCAACTTTACGAAAAGATCTATGAGAGATGGACATGATCTACTTGCGGAATAAAAACCGTACATCCAAGAAAGCTATCAAATGTAAAACGTACTTAGAGTTCGTGTACTTTCAAGATCTATACTCATAAGATGAGCTCATAATTATTGTGCATCACACACGATTACGAGCTACTACGTGGAATATCATCAGTTCCGGCGGCGCTTCGGCGAGATTATACGCTCCATTCGCAAAGAAAAAGATATCACCCAGGAAGATTTAGCTGAGTTAGTTGATAAATCAACGGAGCATATTAGCTATATCGAACGAGGTGAGCGCAGCCCCTCCTTTGAACTACTTCTTGATCTTTCTCGTGTCCTGGATGTTTCACTATCGAATTTACTCAACATTGCGCAAGAAGACGATGAAAACAAGTTGCCCGAGGAAATTCTCCTTAACTCAGTTCCCGCTCCCCTACATGTAGATGCCCTCCCCAAAGAAGTTAAAGAACCAATCAAACCTGAAGAAAAACGAAAACTGGATCTGACACGACTCCAAGAGGGTTTTGATGGTGTTCAATTACTCCAAAAGCTGGCTGAAGAGTATGGGATCAATGATGTGTTTCAGGACAATGGAGGGAAGGTCCTCCAACTTCTCATTATTCTTGGCCTGAAACAGATTACAGCGGAGAAAGGAAAAGGCGCGAGGCGAGAAGGAAACGATGCTGTCGATGAACAGGGCAACGAATACGAACTGAAAACCATCAATATTGCCCCTCGTAACAATAATCCTACCGATAGAAATTTGAACGTCAGCACTCACCACCACCTCAACACCATCATCCTTGATAAGTATCGGAAAGTTGAAGCGTGGTATTTTGGTATTTATATCAATATAGAGTTAGCAGAAATCTGGAAAGTGCATCCGTCCGTGCTTGAACCTCTCTTTAGCCATTGGGAAAACAAGATTCGGGAGGAGGGACAGCAGCTCAATAATCCAAAGATCCCTCTTAGAATAGTCAGAACAAGTGGACAGCTCATTTATCCAGAAGAAACAGTTTTAGACGATATTTTCGCTCCACGCCAAAAAAGAATTACGAAAGCAAAACCTACTGATCCGAAAGAGATTTAGTAAACACGTTTTCTTTTTACACCTCAAATAAACTAAGCTGTAAATTCTCCTCTTCACCGACTTCTGCGTCAGGAAGCATATCTAGCGCGTCTTCTGTAACGATCGAGTCTTCCTCCGTTCCACAGACCCTATTCCCTGCCTGTAGATGCACCGTTTCCTGAAAATCCATCAAACGATCTATATAGAGAGACTGGGCAGAGGCTATGGAAATATCTTTCTCTAAAAACCGAAAAGCTGACGCTGCTACATAATCTTGTTCTTTCTCAAATGCAAGCCAGCGTCTCTGAGATACCTCTGCCGCGAAACCAGTTGTATTCGCACCAGCAAAAATATCGAGAACAACATCGCCTGGCTCCGTGAGAAAATCGATAAAGAATTTTGGTAACTTTAGAGGAAAGCGAGCTGGGTGTGGTTTAATCTCTAGCTCTTTACAGAGGCGCAAGTATTGAGAAGAACTATCTGTATTCGGAATTTGCAGAAAATTTGAGGGGATAGCGCCACCATTATTGGTCGCGAATCCAGTTCCGATATCATGTCCCGATGGCCTTTTCTTCGGTGTATAGTATTTGCCGGGGTCCGCATGAAGTTTTTTCATGCGATCAGAATAAGGAACAAGAACACGACGAACATCTGCTTTGGGATGATCCGTTTTGGAAAGCCACCAGATGGTATTCACGGAGTCTTTAGCGCGAATCTTCTGTTTATTGACCCATTCAATTGGAGAAGGCAACTTTGAGGGGTTGAACCAGAAAAACTCCTCAGCAAGGTTGAAATGCAACTCATCACAAAGTTTAATGAGAATACGGTAGTTGTAGAGGGATCGCACTGGTCTTTTCTTTTGATAAGCTCCCCCAAGATCAATGACAAAACTTCCCGTAGGAGATAACACCCGATAAACTTTGCGGCAAAATTGCGCCAGCCATTCTACATACTCTGATTGGTCAACGTTGCCATAACTTTTCTCCCGCTGCAAAGCAAAAGGGGGCGAAGTCAAAACGAGATCAATCGAGTCATCCTCAACTTGATCTAAGAGGTCTAAAGAGTCTCCTACAAAAGCGGAACCATATTCTGTTGAATAGAGCGCAGGTCCCAGAACCACAACACACCTCACGCTTCACAACTACAGGTGAAATAAAGCATCATCAATCTATCTAGAGCTGATCAAGGCTCATTGTAGCATGATAAATAAATTTAAGCCAGTGGGTCCAACCACCTCTCAGGCTTCCCTATAGGCACAAGGTGCAAAAGGAAAGGCGATTTTAAAAGCATGAAACACATCCTTAACGTTCTAGGGTAGTAGGTAGTACTATTCGTTATCGTAAAAAGAGCCCTCCTAAATGAAAGACTCTTTTTACGATAAAGTTATTTTGCTCGATCTACGTAGCGATCAAACAGCCAATCCAAAAATGTTTTTTCAAAGATCTCGTCGTCGTTGACGTGCTTATAGAATTTGAAGTGGGTGTCCACCATATCCTGAAGTACGTCTTTGACGACGGTGTTAAAGGTGAGACGCGCATCCTTTGGCTGGTTGACTTTGAAGCTTTTGTCCAGAGCCGGGTTCTGGTCAAGCCGCTCTTCAATGGCCTTGATACAGACCTTATCCTCTTCAGTGAAATCAGTTCCAAACAGCGTATTGAGATCCTCGATAATCTTAGACAGGAGCTCTAGCTCTTCTGTTGCTATATACGCTTGATTTTTGGCCTGAATCGGGTCAATCTCTTTGGTGCCTCGCTCTAGAATCAGGTTCCCTTTACTGGTTTGCTGAACACGGTAGGATTGCAGATCTATATTCTGCTGCACATCTATCGGCAGACGATCTTTTTTTACTGGCAGTTTTCGCAATAAGAATCGGGCAAACAGGTAGAGTTTATGCAGATCAGTATCTACAAAACTTATGATCTGTGAGAGGAAAGCATACAGGCGAATATAGTTGTCCAGATGCTTCCGAAAATCTGATTGCAACTGAGGATCAATTTCCTCGTATCGTTCTACTACGGATGCCAATTCCATGTGCAGCCGATCCTGTGTCGCTTTCTCATCATAAAAAACGGCTGCGAATCTATCGACATCATCACTCGTATAAAGGTCAAACTCGGTAAGTTCTCGTTGATAGTCATATAACAGATTGGGATCGGTCTCCTGACTCAGCAGCGTTTTTTCGTAGTAGTCCTGAAAGGCGTCCTGGATATGCTCTGCCTCGTTCGCGAAATCCAAAACCATCGTTTCTTCTTTCCCAGGATGGGTTCGGTTGAGACGCGATAATGTTTGAACGGCGTTGACACCACCTAGTTTTTTATCCACATACATTGTGTGCAATAATGGCTGATCAAACCCTGTCTGGAATTTATTGGCGACTATCAGGAGACGATATTCGTCATTCTTGAAAGCTTCTGCGGTCTGTGACTCAGGGATACCATTGAGCCGACTCTCTTCAAATGTCTGGGCTCCGTCTGTAACCTGCCCGGAAAATGCAACCAGGGCCTTATATGGCGAACCACTTTTCTCCAGGTACCGCCTGACAGCCTGATAGTACCGTACCGCGTGCAGACGTGAAGGAGTGACGATCATGGCTTTGGCCTTCCCATTAATCCGATGCGCGGTCTGACTATGGAAATGCTCCATCATGATCGCGACTTTGCGTTCAATTGTCTGCTCGTGGCGTTCGACAAAGGATTTGAGCAATGAAGCGGCTTTACTACGATCATAGTGGGGATCATCCTGAATTCTTTTGAGCAGATTCCAGTATGATTTATAGGTGGTGTAGTTTTGTAGTACGTCGAGAATAAAGCCTTCTTCGATGGCCTGACGCATTGTATACAGGCTAAAGGACTCAAATTTGCCGTCGGGACGCTTCTGCCCAAACATCTCTAGCGTTTTGGGTTTAGGGGTTGCGGTAAACGCAAAAAAGCTGGCATTATTGATACGCCCACGCGACTGCATGTCTTTGACAATTTTATCTTCGAGATCATCTTGCTCTTGACTGTCTTCTACTTCAGCCTCTTCCAGACTCAAAGCTGTCAGGGCTTTTTTCATAAGACCGGTGCTTTCGCCGGTCTGTGAGGAATGGGCCTCGTCGATCAAGACGGCGAAGCGTTTGCCCTGCATAGCGCTGATCTGGTCTACGATGACAGGAAATTTTTGTAGGGTGGTCACGATGATCTTTTTCCCGTGCTCCAGAGCTTCTTTAAGTTGTCCTGCATTCTTATCAATGTTTTCAACGATGCCCAGAGTCTGCTCAAACTGGCGAATGGTACGTTGGAGCTGTCGATCAAGCACCTTGCGATCGGTGATCACAATCACGGAGTCAAAGATGAGATTGTTGTTCTCATCATGGAGGTTTGAGAGCTGATGACCAGCCCAGGAGATGGTATTACTTTTGCCACTGCCTGCACTATGCTGGATCAGGTAGCGCTGACCAGCACCACGAATACGTGCATGAGCAATCAGACGGCGCACAGAGTCTAGCTGATGATAGCGAGGGAAGATCAAGAAATGTTTGCCTGTTTTCCGACCTTTATCATCCTCTTCCTCGACCTCTTGAATAAAGCGTTGAATCAATTCAAGGACAACTTCACGGGACCATACACGTTCCCAAAGATACGAGGTAGCAAAGCTCCGCCAGTTCGGGGGATTACCGGCACCACCATTATGTCCTTGATTAAAGGGAAGGAAACGCGTTTTCGATCCAGCCAGGTGCGTGGTCATGTATACATGCTGAGTATCTACGGCAAAGTGAGCCAGACACCGACCGAAAACAAACAGGGGCTCCTTGGGATTTCGCTTCTGGTATTGAGAGATCGCCTCCTCAACAGTTTGAGCCTTAAATTCATTTTTCAATTCAGAGGTAAAGATGGGCAGACCATTGAGAAACAGTGTCAGATCCAGGCTATTTTTATTTTTGGTACTGTAATGAAGCTGGCGTACAACGCTAAAGATGTTGCCAGTATACAGCCGCTCGTTTTCAGGATTTAAATCAGTTACCGGTTTAAAGTAGGCCAGCCGAAAATGACAGCCGTTGGACTTGATCCCTTTGCGCAGCACGTCAAGCGTCCCGCGACGATGGATCTCTCCATTTAATCGCTCCAGGAAACGTGATTTTGCTTCATTCACATCACCATGATACTGAAGCTTAAACTTTTCCCACTCCTCAGGTTGAGTGGCATAGATAAAATCGAACACATCATCAGCAATCAAGCAAAAATCACGATTGTAATCAGTGGAGTTGCGTTTGCGATACCCACCAGGTTGTACCTGTGTCCAGGCAAAATCTCCCTCAGAAGAATAGGTGGAAGGGACTTCTTTGACCCGGAGTCCGTCCTTAGAGTCTACAGGATCAATAGGACCTGAAGCCAGCAATGATTGTTCAATCAGGTCCTCAAGATTTTTCTCAGAAGTGTCCATAAAGAGTCTCCGCCTGTTGAAAGGTTTACGAGCAATACGTACGGGGAACGCACTCTTAAAAGAACGCTGGCGGGAAGAGGGGCGACGTGCCATCCTAACCGTCGATCTCATCAAGAGTCAGTCCCGCCACCTCATCGCGGACATCGATCTTGCCGGTCACAGCCGCAGAGATCAAAGCGGAACTATACTCTTTTAAATTCTTTATAGCGACCTGAATTCTGGAAGTGAGCTTATCGATTTTAGCAGTTTTATCACTAATATACATAAGGATATCGTCCGTCTCTTCGGTCTTTGGAAGCACTATCGGTAAATCTTCTATGTTACTTTTAGAAATAGACGCTAAATTAGTGCTTTGTTTGGATTTGAGGATGAAATAATGTTTTGCATAGTTAGTTTGCGTAATGATATTAATCCAATTAGCTTGAGAACACTGAAGAGGTCTAACAGCAAAGACATGGTTCTGATGGAGACAAGGCTCAATAGAACCATCCCAAATAAAACCCCTTCCTAGTTTATCAAAATCTCCTCCCTCATTCATAAGAACATCGCCATATCTTAGCGAATATCTTTCTACCTCATCTGTACCGACTGTAATAGTATGAACATCTGATAAATCAAGGTGACCTTCTTGGACATTAGCTACTCTTAAATAAGGTAAATCAATAACTTGCTTCTCGGCTAAATTTCTCCCTTTAGCAACCCCTGGCAAAACATCTGCAATAAACTTTAGCCTTCTTACCTCCCAATGCGCTGGTATCTCCCCCAACCACTCCACACCTGAATCCTTCATAGGGACATCAGGAGTTAATCCTTTTGTCACAGCTTGGTTAATAATGGCGGTACGCTGCTCTTGCAACAGCTCAATCATCCGCTCTTTCTTAGATACGAGCTTACTGATTCTTGCTGTTTGCTGATCTAAAAATATCGTAATTGCATGCTGCTCTAAGAGTGTTGGAATTAATAGAGGCGTGGAACACAATTTTTCTCGTGATAGTTCGACTTGATTAGTAGAACCTGCCACCATTGTTGTATAGATAAGTATCTGATAAAGAGGGGTTTGCAACAAGTATTTAAGGTAATAGCTAGAAATTCGTTGTGTATCAGGACGAATTATTGTAACATGACTATCTGCCATATAAGTGCCCAGCAAATTAAAAACACCGACCCGGCCCAATGTACCCGTACCTGTTGAATTAATAAGTACATCTTCTCGAAAAAGTACGCCTTTCCATTTTGAGATATCATTTTCTTGTTGATACTTTACGTTCTCCAAATGCATACCATCATGTTGAATGCACGCTTGGTTAATTACTTTTATCGAACTTTCAACTACATACTCAGGGCTACTACCACGAGAAACAAATATCGTAGATCTTTTTAATGCTAGAAGCATCCAATGCTCAGGTATTTTCCCTAACCACTCAACTTCTGCATATTTATACTCTTGATAGGGCTTCCATTTCCCAGTACCTATTCCCTCTTCAAGAATAGGGAGTAGGTCTTGCTCAACAACTTCTTTCATCCAGCCACCTCACGCAATAGCTCTAGAATATCTTTTTCGATGGTTTTAAGGTCAGCTTCAATCTCTTCGAGTGGACGGGGTGGCTGATACCTGTAGAAATAGCGGTTAAAGCTGATCTCGTACCCAACCTTGCCAATACGATCATCCTTTTTGTCACGAAAATCAGGATTGATCCAGGCGTCAGATACATAGGGCTTGACCTCGCGCTCAAAAAACTCAATGATGCTCTGACCCAGTTCCATTGTATAGCCATCAAAGGTGTACGTTTTTGAGATCTCCAGGCCACCGTCCGGCAAAGGCACACTCTCGCTATCGCGCAGGTCTGGATCTGGCTCTGGCCTCCCCTGCTTGTCCCGACAGATCTCAGCCGTTTCATCTCGCTCAGAAAGCGCCTGGAGCATAGCTTTTCGCAGCGGAGCCGCAAGCTTTAAACCAATCGGAGTCAGGGCAAGCTCTTGAGGATAGACATTGGCCTGATCTTCATCCTCGTTACGGGGCGGAACAGCCTCTTTTAAGGCTTTATCCAATAGTTTCTCAAAAATGGCCCGGTCTTTATAGAGATCACCCGGCAAAGTCCGCAAAGCTTCACGAATCGCCTCCTGAAGCCTTCTACCCTGCCTCTCCTCTATCTCCTTCTCGCTCGCTTTTTTCTTCTTGCTTACCGCGAGATCCGCAAAAACTTTCTGCTGGTCCAGGCGGGCAATTCGCTCTGGGCTGGCCTGGAAATTCAGACGCAACGGTCGCTCGACCTGAATTTTACGGTAGCCAAAGACGGTATATGGGAAGATTTTGGACCGCTCCCCTTCCTGGAAATCTAGAAAGATCTCGCGGACCTGCTCAATCTGTTGCGGTGAGATCTCACGCCGCTTATCTCCCATACTTTTACGCATCGCTACCCAGAGATCTGAAGCATTGATAAGCTGGACCTTCCCACGCCGAGCCTCCGGTTTGCGGTTTGAGAGAATCCAGATGTACGTTGCGATCCCCGTGTTATAAAACAACTGCTCAGGAAGGGCAATAATGGCCTCTAACCAATCATTCTCAAGAATCCAGCGGCGGATCTCACTCTCACCACTCCCCGCATCACCGGTAAATAAAGGAGAGCCATTCATAACAATCGAGACATACCCAATATTCTCCTCTGGATTATCCATGTGAGAAAGCATCTCTTGCAAGAAAAGTAATTGCCCGTCGCTGATTCGTGGCAAGCCTGCTACAAAACGTCCTGCTGGCAAGTCGGCCTCATGCGTTATTGCATCTTCATCCCTTTTCCAATCCTTGCCATAAGGAGGATTAGCGTACGTATGATGAAAATTTTCATGTGTATGGACCGGGTTAGATAACGTACTGCCAAAACGAATATTATCTACATCGCGTCCGTTCTCTGTACTTTTTATATAAAGATCAGATTTGCAGACAGCAAACGTTTCCCGGTTCACCTCTTGCCCGTAAAGATGGACCTGAGCCGTAGGATTCGCATCAAGAATGAGATCCCTCGCTGTCGTTAACATTCCACCTGTACCACAGCAGGGATCATAGATCTTACGAATAATCCCTTCCTTTGAAATATCGGTATCTTTCGCCAGAGTAATAGCCACCATCAGGCGAATTACCTCGCGCGGGGTAAAATGCTCACCTGGATTCTCATTAAGAGCCTCATTGAACTTGCGGATGAGCTCCTCAAAAATATAGCCCATCTCCATATTAGAAACTTTATCAGGATGCAGATCAATATCTTTAAAGCGCTCCATTACAGCATAGAGCAGACCAGCTTCATCCAATTCCTTAATGGTATTATTAAAGCCAAATTTCTCCAGCACCTCACGCATATTTGGGCTGAAATCATTAATATAAGAGCGCAGGTTGGGAGCCAGGTTGGAAGGATCGTTCAGTAAACGTTCAAACGTAAAAGGGGAAATATTATAGAAAGCATAGCCAGAGGCATTACTCAGCAGCCCCATGGGATTACTAAGCTGCTTTCCATACTTTTCGTATACTTCAACAACTTTATCTCTGGTAGGCTCAAGCACACAATCAATGCGACGGAGGACAGTGAAAGGGAGAATAACCTCCTGGTACTTGCCACGCTTGAATGTATCGCGGATAAGATCGGCAACGCCCCAGATAAAATTGGCTTTATCGCTGAAATTATTCATAGGACTAACAATAGTTCCTTCTCATGATTAGCTCATACTCGGGGAGAAAAACGCATCAGCAGGCTTGTGGACATAGATTAGCACAAGACCATACCTTAATGTATAGGCAGAATACTCCCCAAGTAATTTGGTGTCAAGCAAAATACGTCATGACACAAATATCCTAATAGACAGGGAAATGTAGAAGATTCGATACATATTTCCCTATAATTTGGATGTATACAAGAAGAATTACCAGCAATGAAGTTTTCAGAAGATTTGAGAGGATAGGAAAAGAAAATATGCAGCCAACCTTCTCTGAATTTTCATACGGCTTTGCTCTCACCATAGAGCTCATGCAGGCTGTTGCTCCTGTAGCTCAAGGCTTCCCCATTTTCCCAACGCTGAGGGAAGAAGCCAGACGAGGATACGACGTGTACTTTAATCAAAGCGGATGGGGATGGCCGCTTTTCTTACAATTTAAGACCGCAGATTACCTTGGCAAAAGGGGCAGAGGACGGTTTATCACGGACTTTGGTGGACCCTACTATCAATTTGGGATATACAAAAACAGTAAGTCTCCTCAGCATCGACTACTAAGAGGGCTTGCAGCCATACCAGAAAATCAAGTCTACTATGTATCCCCCACCTTTATCGACAATAGTAAATTCAGCAATCTTTATATTGAAGAAAGAATCTTTAGCCAGTCTGTATTTGTCCCACTCCGAGAAATGCCAGACATTTTTGATGACGATCAGCATCATGTAACGTATGCTAACTACTCGGCCTCTTTGCCCTCAGCATTTTGCATCCACTCCCAGGACGCATATTATATAAAGTATCCCATCCATAGCATTGAATGGTTAAAAGGCTTCAGCGATTTGTTCGGCCCTAAGATACAAATTGGCTGGCCTTATCTTTACAAGCTACGGAATGATCTGCGTAATATTCTCAAACAAACAACGCATCAGCCCAACCTCTTTGAC
>CAXTTV010000063.1:0-23200 GCA_964247295.1 uncultured Ktedonobacteraceae bacterium
CATTGCCGACCTCTTCTCCAATATAGAGCATCGGAGCTTCATCTTTTTCCCCCTCACCGATCACAACCACCCCATGCACGTCGACCGCATCCAGGGCCTGACGCATCGCATCTACCGCTGCCTGATCGACCATTTCTTTATTACCCTTCCCCATCCAGCGCCCGGCGCTCAAGGCCGCCGCCTCGGTCACACGGATAAGCTCCATGCCCAGGTTGCGCTCCTTGGTTTTCGAGGGCTCAAAACGTGGCTGTTCTAAAGACTCTGGTAGCATCACTTTCTCCTCCTTCACAAGCTAGATTTTCACATAACGAGGTTTGGTGCGGCATCGCTCGGCCATCATAATCGCTTTCAGATGGTCAACCGCCTCCTGGACCCGTCCCTGTAGGTTCTCGACAACATAGTCATACCAGTATTGGTTCTCTAGCTCATGCTGTGCATCCGTTAACCGCCGTTGCAGTTCTTCTTCCGTCTCCGTGTGCCGCTCGTTTAAGCGCTGAGAGAGCGTCTCGATCGAGCCGGGGGTCAGAAAGATAAAGATAGCCTCAGGCAGTTTCTGACGAACCGTCGCGGCTCCCTGCACATCGATCTTGAGGAGAACGTTGCTCCCCCGTTCAAGGTGCTCGCGAATCGGTTTGCGGGGCTGTCCGTACCAGTTGCCATGAACATTGGCATACTCCAACAGTTCATCCTGGGCAACCAGTTCATCAAATTCTTTCTGACCCAGAAAATAATAGGGATCACCTTCGCTCTCTCCCTGACGCGGAGAGCGTGTGGTGACCGAGGGAACGACAAAAAAATCATACCCTTGCTCTTTGAGAAGAGTAATCACGGTGTCTTTCCCGGTCCCCGATGGCGCTGAAAGCACGAAGAGAAGTCCTGGTCTGACGGTTTTTGTTGGCGTAGAGCCCTGATGGGATCGTGTCAGCCCCGTCTCTAGTTGCATGTGTTTTCTGTCCTGACGTTTTCTTAAAAATAGTATACGAGATATCAATTTTTGATATAATGGACTACCAATCACTCCAGTGAGATTAAAAGATTTGGCGGAATCTTCTCTATACCAGTCTCTGGCACGAGTAAGACCCTTCGGGTCGTGGTTGTGGAGGATGAAGACTCTCTCGTCTATAATAATTATTATTGTACAACACAATCAGACAATTTTGTACCAGATTGGATGGTTCTTTATGTATATTGATTCACTCACGCTGGCTGCTGTGGCCGATGAGTGGCGCTTTCTGCTTATGGGAGCTCGGATCGATACGATTATTCAGCCCAGCGAATACTCTCTGGCTCTACAGTGTTACGCTCCATCAAAGCAGCCAGGAGAGGGTGGACGCAATCGCTGGATCTATCTTTCCGCGCACCCCCAGTTCGCGCGCGCGCATATTACCGCGCTCAAACCTCCGAAGATTACCAGTGACCCACCTTCGTTTGTGATGCTGCTTCGTAAGTATCTTGAGGGAACGCGGATTGAGTCCATCTCGCAGCCACGCTGGGAGCGCGTGCTGGAGATTGTCGCGAGCTATAAGCATGATGAAGAGATTGTACGTTTCCGTCTGATTGTAGAGATTATGGGCCGAATTAGCAATCTGATCTTTTGCAACGAGGAGGGGATGATCCTCGGCAGCCTGAAACGGGTTGGCTCCGATGTGAACCGCTATCGCACAATCGCGACCAATCTGCCCTATGTACCACCGCCGCCTCAGACCTACACCTTCGCGGGTCAGCAGCTCCCTCGTCTAGAGCCTACAACGGTGACGGCTGCCTCCCTCTCAATTCTTACAAATGAGCAGGAGGCTTCAGCGGAGTCACAGCCCCAGAAACGCTCGAAGAAAAGCAAAGATCAGGAGAAGCTCTGGAACCTGCTTTCTCGACATCTGTTGGGCCTGAGCCCGTTGGTGGCGCGCGAGGCCGTCTATCGCGCAACTGGCGATATCGAGACCCCGCTTCGCGAGAGCACCGAGGATCTCTGGGAGGAACTGGCCTGGAATATCCGTGATCTTACAAAAGTGTATGACGCGCATACATGGCAGCCGCGACTGCTATCGCAGCGAGATCCCGTGACCCAGGAGCTAAGGCCGCTGGCCTTTGCCGCGTATCGCCTGGAGCAGTATGCGGAGCGTGAGGATCTGGAGATCCACGAGTCCTCTTCTATCAATGTCCTGCTCGATGATTACTTCGCGCGGATTGAGTATCGGGACGCCCTGGATGATATTCGCGCGCCGATCCGTCGGGTCCTTCAGAATCAGCAGGATCGCTGTCTGCGCAAAGCCGCCCTGTTAGAAGAGCAGATGCAATCAACGGCTGAGGCCAATCACTACCGCTTGCAGGCGGAACTGCTGCTCGCCAACCAACAGGAGGTTACTCAAGGCCAGCCGACAGTCACACTGGATAACTTTTATCTGAACGATGGGAGCCAGGAGACCATTCCTCTTGATCCTCGCTTTGATGCAGTTGGGAACGCCAACCGCCTGTTTAATAAATATCACAAGCTGCGCCGGGCCCTGGGACTGGTGCCGGACCAGATCGAGCAGAACCGTGCTGAGCTAGCAACAATCGAGCAACTTCTGAACGATCTCAGTCTGGCAGAGTCTCCTGCTGAGATCGCCCTGGTGAAAGCCGAAGTGCAGGCAGCCGGATATCTACGGGGTCAGCGGTTGGAAGAAAAAAAGAAGCAAGTGAAAGGCAAAGGTAGTAAGCAGGGGAAGGGGCGCTCGACCGGACCTGGAGGTGGGGTGCCGATGCATTTTCAAAGCGCTGATGGTTTTACGCTGCTGGTTGGCAAGAACAGCCGTCAGAATGAAGAGGTCACTTTTCGGCAGGCGACCAGTCATGATCTCTGGCTGCATGCCAGAGGTGTGCCGGGTTCGCATGTCATTGTTAAGGCCGCTGGTCGTGAGGTTCCACAGAGCACGATTGAGCAGGCTGCGAGTCTGGCCGCCTATTACAGTCAGGCGCGGGGAATTCCCACAGCCCCAGTGGACTATACACTTCAACGGCATGTGCGCCATATGAAGAATGGTGGGCCCGGCATGGTCATTTATGAGCGGGAGCGTACCCTTTTTGTCAAACCGTCAACGCTCGCGTGAGGAAGCGATCCCCAGCTCTTCACGATACTTGGTCACGGTCCGCCTCGCCATTGAGATTCCCTGAGCAGTTAGCAGGCGGGCCAGCTCATCATCGCTGTAGCGGCGGCGGGTATCCTCTTCCGAGATGAGATCACGCAGCAGCTCTTTAATGCGTAGCGAGCCATCAAAAAAATCTGCCAGGGCCAGCAGGCGACCGTTGGGGAGCAGAGCGTACTTATTGGCCGTGGCCCGGCTCACGGTCCCCTCGTCCAGATTTAAGCGGCTGGCGACCTCAGATCGAGTCAGGGGGCGCAGATAGCGGACGCCTTTTTCTAAAAATTCCTGCTGATAGTTCACAATCAATTCCGCGACCCGCTTCAAGGTCTGCCAGCGCCGCTGCACACTTTCGATAAAAAGGCGTGCGCGGTCGCTATGGCTGCGCAGATAGTGTTCCAGTTCGTGGCTAATACTGCCGGAGGCGGGACGATACTCGTAGAGGCCACTAATCTTAAAAAGGTAGCGTTTCTCCTCGATCAGCTCAATCTCAAAGCCTCCATCCTGTCGTCGAATTAAGATATCGGGTCGGACATAGGTTGCCTCGTTTCCATTGCGTGTATAGCGTAGATCTTCTTCATAGACCAGTGTAGGGAAGGGGTGGAGTGTATCGCGAATCGAGCGGCCCGCCTCGCGCACCTCTTCCTCACTGGCCCCCAGCGCCAGTGAGATCTCCCCAAAAGCGCCTTTGCCCAGCAAAGGAAGGTAACCGTCAATGATCGGGTAGACCAGCCGATGGGGCTTCTCCAGTTCGCTCAGGACCTGATACTGAATAAGCAAACATTCTCTTAGATCGCGAGCCCCGATCCCCAGCGGTTCCAGCGTTTGGAGTTGCATCAGGACATACTCAACGCGCTCAAGGGGAACATCCAGTTGTTGCGCAACCTCGCGAAGGCTAATCTCCAGATAGCCCCGCTCGTTCAAATTGCCAACCAATTGCTCGGCGATTGGAGCATCATCGGGCGAGACCAGACTTTCTAACTGTTGCAGTAAAATCTCCGAAAGCGTCTCGCCTTTGGGGATGCCAGCGAGAGGATCGTTATCGCCCTCTTCATCTTCGCTATCGTGCACACTATAATTGATGGGCAGATCGAAACGCAGATCAAGCTCTCCATTCGACTCATCGCTACTGGTGCGGCTCTCGCCGGACTCTTGAGGAGAGAAACCGCCGCAATTTGTGCATCGTTCGCCATACATCGTCAGGCCACAGTAGAGGCAGACGCGCTGGACCGCCACATCGAGCGCCGGGTTCTCCATACGTTCTTGCGAAAGCATCTGCTCCAGCTCTTCACCCGCGAGTTGTAAGATGGAGCTAGCGGTAATTAATCGGAGGTTTACGCGTACCGTCTGCTTCTGCCTGGGTGTTTGTTCCAATCGCATACAACACGCTCCCTATTCTCTTACGCATCGGTGGGTCTTGTCCTGATGCTCTACAACCAGCCTCGGTTGGCCAGCGCTGTCAGAGCAGCCTCCTGCTCTGCTGTTTGTTTATTGCGTCCCTGGCCCTGGCCCGCCACCTCATCCCCGATCAATACCTCGACCGTGAATTCTTGATCGTGGGATGGCCCCTCCTGATTGACCAATCGATAGGAAGGAGTGATGCCAGTGTGCGCTTGGGCCTGTTCCTGAAAACGTGATTTATTATCTTTAAAGAGTCGTTTATTGACAATCGTCTGCGCGAGAGGTTCCAGACGAGGTATAAGAAACGTGTAGGCCGCCTCAAGCCCCTGGTCCAGATAGATCGCGCCCAGCACCGCCTCAAAGGTTGCGGCTAGCACGCGTTGGCTGGCACCGCTGTGTTGCTCACCTTTACTAAGGTGGAGAAACTCGGCCAGCCGAAGTTCATGGGCAAAAGTTGCCAGGGTCCCCGCCTTAATCAGGCCAGCCCGAACATTGCTTAATTCGCCTTCGCTAAGATCCGGAAAGGTTTTATAGAGAAAATCCGAGCTAATCAGGCCTAGAACGGAGTCTCCAAGAAACTCTAGCCGTTCATTGGAGCTTTTACCCTCGCCCGGAGCTTCATAAATATAGGAACGATGAGTCAGGGCCAGATCCAACAAATCGGGATTCTGAAAATGGACCTTCAGAAGCTCTTCTAGAGTCTCGTACATCAATGCACCTCCAGCAACACGTAAACCTCAATATGCGCATAACTTGAACTAATCTTTACGAATTCTTAATAATGACTGTTGCTTATTGTAACGTGTGACAATTGATGGAGTCAACACAAAGAAAACGCTTTAGAAGGGGAAAATTAGGGGCTGATGTGCGGGCTTTACTCATACGGAAGAATATGATACCCTGTACGCCGTGGGTTTGAGTAAGCGGGGTGATCGCGAGCCTCTCATCGGGTTCGAGGAAAGTCCGGACTCCACAGAGCGGAATGCTGGCTAACGGCCAGTGGGGGTGACCTCAAGGAAAGTGCCACAGAAACAAACCGCCCATGTATGTGGGTAAGGGTGAAATGGTGAGGTAAGAGCTCACCGGCAGGCGAGCGATCGTCTGGCCGGGTAAACCCCATTCGGAGCAAGACCTAATAGAAAGCAGGATCTGTGCCAGCGATGGTGCCGGTTCGCGAGTTGCTCGCTCGTTTGCTTTCGGGTTGGTTGCTTGAGGCGGCAGGCAACTGTCGTCCTAGATAGATGATTACCATCTGGTGCCCCGCGAGGGGCCTGGAGACAGAATCCGGCTTACGGCTTGCTCAAACTCCCACACCGCGCCTGTCTAAAGAAAAAGGACAGGAGGCCCGGCGATCTTACGAATGATCACGCTGAGCCTCCTATTCTGATGCCAGTAACAGCCTGGCGATGATAAGACCTTTAGAACCCCCCGAATTACCTGCTGATCCGATCATGTTCAATCAACCAGCGAATGAAGCTGAGGCGGCGACTCTCTTCTTGCATCTCCCGGTACTCTACCTGCTCATCCACATGGTTTTTCATATGAAGAAGTCTGGACGCCTCAACCTCGTCGAAGCCAAGTGCCAGCAGACGTTCAAGATCAGGATTGTTGGTGGTAGAAAGATGTTCTTTCATAAAAACTGCTCCCTTAGGAATAAACAAACAATGAAAGGGCTATCAGCATAAATGAATTTAGACCGGTAGACATCTATGTGCTCTATATACGTTATGACCTACGTGTGGGTGGTAACTTTTTACCTTTTGAGTCTCCTCACTATTCTTCTCGTTTATCTTTTCTTTTTCTATCTTTCCGAAACAGAAGTTTTGAGTCATACATTCGCTAAGAAGAGTTTACCCGAATTTCGGATAGTTGTCTGTGTAATATCTTACTGATATTCTGTAAGACTCCTCTCCTTTTAGAAGTGAGTACAGACCTGAAACCTGAATCACGGATTAAAAAGATAGTATTGGAGCGATGTGTTTGGGGGACGGTAAAAATACAGGCGAGGATGTCTGCGACAAGTCTTGTTTCTCAAGGCCTACGGTTTACGCGTCGTTGACGTAAGCGCTGAACACTGCCATCTGGGTACAAACAGCGAACCCGGTATGGAATGGCAAGCCCAGGCAAAACCGTTTCGGAGGGAAGGCACTAGAATCAGGGACGCATTATACAGTGTCTCGCTATGATCTGTATGGTGGTATTGTAGGGCAATTTATAGGGCCTGTCAATGGTAATTGATGAGCTATGAACGTTTCTAGCTGCTATAATAAGGCTCAGAACACAGGCTATAAGGAGGTAGAGGCAGAGATGCGTATTGTAATTGCACCTCAATCCCTGAAGGGCAGTTTGAGCGCGTTGAGAACCGGTGAGGCGATCGCGGAGGGGACGCGAGGGGTGTTTCCGGAGGCCGAGATCGAGCTTGTGCCGATCGCTGATGGTGGAGAAGAGACGGTTCAGGCTCTGGTAGATGCTACTGGCGGGAAGATTGTTTTACAGCAGGTAACCGGACCCCTGGGAGAACCGGTTCAGGCTTTTTATGGATTGCTGGGGGATGGGCGTACCGCTGTGATCGAGATGGCCGCCAGCTCGGGGCTTCCCCTGGTTCCATCCGCATTGCGCGATCCCCGGATCTCAACTACCTATGGGGTCGGCGAGTTGATTTTGGCCGCTCTCGACCAGGGACGCCGCCATTTTATTATTGGGATTGGTGGAAGTGCCACCAACGATGGTGGAGCGGGAATGGCTCAGGCGCTGGGGGCTGATCTGCTGGATGAGCAGGGTCGACAACTTCCATCCGGTGGTGCCGCTCTCGTTCATTTAAATAGGATCTCGATAGAGCGTTTGGACCCACGCCTGCGTGAATGCTCTTTCCAGGTGGCCTGCGATGTCAATAATCCACTGTGTGGTCCTCAAGGAGCCTCAGCTATCTATGGTCCTCAGAAGGGGGCGACACCTGGGATGGTCGATTTACTCGATCAGGCCCTGGGTCACTACAGCGAGATGCTGCGGAGGGACCTGGGGATGGAGGTTGCAGCGGTGCCAGGATCTGGAGCTGCCGGAGGTTTGGGCGCGGGAATGCTTGCGTTTTTGCGGGCTCTCATGCGACCAGGGGCGGAGATTGTTCTGGAGGCGGTTCAGATGGAGCGCCGTCTGACCGGGGCCGATCTCTTAATCACAGCGGAAGGACAGCTCGATGCTCAGACTGCCTATGGTAAAAGCGTGGGGTCTGTCGCTCAACTGGCGAAACGTTATGGTATCCCTGTTCTGGTTGTCGCTGGTAGCCTGGGTAAGCGTTATCAGCAGGCCTATCGTTTAGGTATTGACGGAATTACCGTACTGCCGGATGGCCCGATCTCGCTGGCGTCCTCGATGGAGCAGGCCTATCAGCTCACTCGTGATGCGATAGAACGAGCGCTCTCTATTTATAAAATGGGAAGGAATAGAACTTCTTTATAAAGAAAAAAAGGTTCCGCGAAAAGGGGGGTGCTTGTCGAAAAGTGAAACACGGTCTAAGATAGAGGGGAACGTTCTTATTTACATTTTTCTGGAGATCCCTTCTATGCTGAATGGACTTGCGTTTACCTGGTCATGGAACCTACTTTCGCTGCTAGCAATTCTGGTTATCTGTGCGCTGTATGGTTTGGGGCTGCGCTCTGTATGGGGAGAGCGGGATCAACAGGCCCGGCCCGGTCCCTTGCGCCTGCTCTCTTTTGGTATGGCACTCTTGTTGCTGGTCCTGGCGCTTTTGACACCTGTGAATACGATTGCGCGGATGCAGCTTTTCTCGGTCCATATGGCTCAGTTAATTGTACTGACCACCATCTGTATGCCATTGCTCTTGCTGGCCTGTACTGACGCCATGTATCAACCGGTACTGCGTCATCCTCTGGTTCGCAATCTGGTGAGGAGCATGACGCACCCCCTGGTAGCCTCGATGACCTATAATCTGGTCTTTATCGCCTGGCATCTCCCGGTCTTCTTTACTCTGGCTCAGGCGAATCCCTGGCTGTATCAGGTAGAGGTGCTGACGATTTTGCTGGTCGGGTTAATTAACTGGTGGCCGTTGATCGGACCGGTGGGAAGTCTGCGGGGCTTAAGTTATCCTTTAAAGATGCTGTATGTATTCGCGGATGGCCTGCCTCTAGAGATCTTTGCCTTTCTACTGGTCTACAGTGGTGTCGTCATCTATCCCCACTATGTTGTACCAGCCCAGATTGGCTTTACTGCTTATCCTGATCAGGCGATTGCCGGGGCGTTGCTCATGCTGCCGGGGTTGGTGGATCTGCTGGTGATGTCACCGCTCTTCTTCCGCTGGCTGGGCCAGATCGATCGGCAGGCGCGACTGGATGATGAGTCGCGGATGGAGCAATTTGATGAAGATAAGGACGGGGAAACAGAAGGGGAACAAGAGATTGAGGATCTGCAATCGTCTCGTGAGCTATTGTAGTTGGGTTTAATTCCAGGTACAGGGGAGGGTCAGGGCCCGCCGCAGCCGGGCCTCGTACTCACCGCGAGGGATCTCGATCGCCCCCATCCGCTCTAGATGGGGTGTCAGAAATTGCGTATCATGCAGAATATAGCCACGCGCGCGGAGATGCTCGGCCAGAGCTGCCAGACAGACTTTCGAGGCATCGGTCGCCCGTGAAAACATACTCTCTCCCGTAAAAGCTCCACGTAGCGCAATCCCGTAGAGTCCGCCCACCAGCCGGCCATCTTGCCAGGCTTCAACGCTGTGGGCTAGCCCAGCGTAGTGGAGATCGCTATAGGTTTTGATAAATGTATCATTAATCCAGGTTGTCTCGCGATCGGCGCAGCCTCTCATCACCTGTTCAAAAGCCGAGTCCATGCGGATCTGATAGATTTGTCGTCGGATTGTTGCACGTAAAGAGCGGGAGACTCGTAGCCCGTCGATTTCAATAATTGCACGTGGGTTGGGTGCATACCAGTTGATGTGCCCATCTTCATCGGGCATGGGGAAGATCCCATGGGTATAGGCGTTAATGGTCAGGATGGGATCGAGCTGCTCTTCCATAGCCTCTCCTCTAGGAAAAAATGATATACCTTTCACCAGAATAGCATAAAATTGCGCATTTGCGTATCTCTCTTTCATTGCTGAGCTAGAAGACTTCTAAAAAGGGCTATTGATTTTTCTTCTTAAAAGTGCGTAGTTGCGATTCTGAGTTTTAGAAAATATACTGAAACAGAGGTGCCGAAACTACACTCACTAGCCAATGATATGATATAAAGAGGGTACCCACTGTATTGCTTGTTTAGCTGAAATCTGTGAGTTATACTATGCCTACTGTCTATCCAATTTTTGCTGAAAGGCATTTGTAAATTGTATGCAAAAGGAGATTTTGTCCGTTCAACAAACAAGGCCACGAAGGGGTATCGTCGCGCATCTCACTTCGTCGCGTCTGTTAACGACTCCTTGGACTCGGAACCTGTGTATTGCCGTCGGTCTTATGATACTCCTCCTCCTTGTTGAGTTTATCTTATTATTAGTCTTTGGTCCAACAAAAAATCTTTCGCTCTTTTTTCTCAATAGTATTCACAATCCTCTTTTGTTGCTTTTGCCTTTACTTGATCTTTTTCTTGTGTTTGTGCTTGTTTGGGCTTTTTCCGAACCCCTGTTGATCTTTTTGTATCTTCTGGGTGTTGCGCAGGAAAGGGACAGCTATAACCGCATCTATACACCGCTCTCGGCGAAGCAGGGGCTTCATCAAGTTTCGGCGGTGCCGTACTTTAATGAGGATGAGAGTTATGATGCTCAGAACGTCTTAAGCGCACTACAGCATAGCGGAAAGAATGAGCTATTACTGGGTCTGCCGGGGGCTGGTAAAACAATTGTCCTTATGAGATATGAGTACGCGATCTCTCAGGAGCCGTGGAAGGTAGCTATGGGGCGCTCTCGTCTCCCGGTCTATGTCCCGATCAAAAATTATACACTGTTTGTTCAAAGCAAAGCAGAGATTGAGCCACTTACAGGCGATGCCTGTACAGATGAGGGACCTTTATATGAGCAGATCGCCTCGGATCTGGGGCAGATCAGTCTGCTCCGTTTTTTGCAAGAGGAGGGAGCGCCGTTTCTACGTTCCTCGATTGCGCGTCTGGTTGCTCAAGGGCAGGTAGTTTTTCTTTGTGATGGTTTAAACGAGGTAGATAACCTTTATCTCTCTTTGCTTTGTGCTGAGCTCTCAAAGTTGATGTATGAGAGTAATAATCGGGTGATTATGACCTGTCGTGAGGCAGACTTTCGTGAGGAGCTTTGTCTGAGCAAGATGGTGACTGACCAGAAAATCCTCCCCTGGCTGCTTTATCCTTTAAAGCAAAAAGAGATTGAGGATTTCGTTCATCGGTATGTTGAGGTTCGACAGCCAGAGCCAGATCCCCAGATGGTGGAGCTGGAGACGCAAGAATGTATGGAGGTGATCGAGCATAGCCGTTTGCGCTATCTTTGCACCAATCCGATGATGCTATTTACATTGATGCAGATCATCGATGAGGTGGGGATTGCCAGGCCGCGCGAGATCGACACTCGTGGTCTGCTGCTTCAGACATTTGTGACGCAACTGTTCCAGAAGGAGGAGCACAAGCCGCAATGGGAGGGGCAGGCACCTGATCTAGAGGAGACGCTCTTTTTTCTTAGCGCGCTCGCATTCGCGGCTCGCCTAGATAATACCCGCAATGCTATTCAGTTGCCCGGATCTACTCTTATAGCTGATGAAGAGGAGCCGTTGAGCCTTGATGATCTGGCGATTAATCTCAGTGACTGGATGCTTGAGCGCGTCTCTGAACCGCCCTTTGTGGACTCTGAAGATCAGCAGGTACAACAACGGTCCGTCTCATTTGATCCCTTCGACATTCCTCAATTTCTCCGCTTCGCTCAGGCCACCAATCTGGTTGAAATTACCGGTAATGGAGTGCTCAGCTTTCGCCATGAATTGATTGCTGAATATTTTGTGGCCCGGTATTTCTATGAGCTAGATCAGTATAACGGAAATCTGCTTTTGCTTCACCCGCGTTTCCTTGAGGATGTCCCGCGTTGGAGTGAGCCCGTCGCGATCTGGGCCGGTCTGCTAGAGGACCCGATGGATCTGGCCGACCGCCTCGCCAGATTAGGAACAAGCGATCAAGAATATATTTATCAGGCCCTGGTCTTGAGCCTGATGTGTGTTGGCGTGCAATGGACCCCGGTGGATGTTGCCCGCCGTAAAATCGTCCTGCCCAATTCAGTGCGTAACGCCCTGGGTCCGGTTGTATTGGATAAAGAGCTGCGAGAGCGCGTGGCGGATATCTTTAAACGGTGCGCGAACGAAGGGGGCCTGGAGGTCTACCGTTCCCTGCTTCCATTGCTAACGATTAGAGGAATCGACGAACTTCTATTACTGCTTGACCAGAGGATTGTCCCGGAACAGTTGTTTGAGTACCTGCTTGAGGAGGTTGAGGACCCCGCGCAGGATACACTGACAAAGGCGCTGGTCCGGGTGCTGAGCCGCTTCAGCGCGGTGAATGGAACGGTGCTTCCACGCGCGATCATGTATGCCAGTTCGCCCGATATCCCTATCCCATTGCGATTGGCCTCGCTGAATATTCTTGGCGGGAGTCGCAATCCCCAGGCGGTAGAGCCGCTTGTCCAGTTGCTGGGTGATCCGCAAAATCAGATTTTGAAGCAGGCCGCGAACGATCTGATGCGGCTGGGGCCCGATCTTGCTCTCCTTAGTGTCATTGATACGTTTGAGGGAAATACAACACCAAAGGTTCAGTGGGCGGCCTTGATGGTTCTAGTAAATATGCTGGATCAGCCTCGTCGAGCGCGGGAGGTCAATGATGTTCAATACCAGCAGATTATTGAGTCGTTGATACGCGGCCTTTCTTCAAACTATGTGGAGCAGATTAACGAACGAGCGATGCAGGAGCTGGAGAAGCATGGCAAGGGATCGGTCGATGAGAAAAGGATGACACTTGTTCGCAGTACCCTGGCTGAGAATCTAGCAACTGTTGATGAGACGCAATCCGCGAATCTGGTTCGGGTCCTGATTGCGATTGGTCGTGACGTGTTGCCTTTACTGGTTCAGCGTTTGAGAAAACCTTCTAAGGAACGGATGAGGATTACAATCCTGGAGATTTTTCGGGAGCTCCCTGATCCTGTGGCTCTGCCGGCTACCTTACAGCTCCTGGCCGATCCCTCGAAAGAGTTGCAGCAATATGTGAACCTTGCGTTGCATTCCTTTGTGCCAGCCTGTATTCCTCCCCTGATTGACATGGTGCTGACGTATATGGGCCTGGAGGTCGCCAGGCGGGCCGAAAATATGTTAGCGGAGATTGGGCAACCGGTAGTAGAGCCGGTATCGCAGAGGCTTACACCAGTTGTGCCTGACCGCACATTACTATTGGTAGAGCTTCTAGGAGTGATCAAAGCTCCGGAGGTAATCCCCCGCCTGGTAAACTTGTTGCATAAGCCAGAGGTGCAACAGGACGTGGATCTGCTGGTCCAGATTGTGACTTCACTGGGATCATTTTATGATGTACAGGTTGTGAAGCCACTGCTGGGTGTGTTACGTCTTACTGATCCAGAAGCGGTAAATGCGGCCCGCCAGGCCCTGATCCGATTAAGAGAATTGCCTCTCCCCGACCTTTTGAGAGCCCTGGACAACGAAGAAGCACCTTTTACTGCCCGTGTACGAGAGATTATTACGGCTTTGCCGAATTTTCCCATGGAGCAGTTGTTGCGGCTATGGGAGCAGGGTAGTGCTTTACAAATGGCGCAAGTAGACAAACTGTTTTTATTAAAGCAGGATCAAGTCGCGCCATTTCTTGTTGAACAGCTTTTAAATCACAATGAGGATATCAGTGACTATGCGTATCGGATGCTTTTAAAGATGGACGGCATCTATTTAGTGCCACCATTAGTAAATGTTCTGGATGATGTGGATACCCAGAATGAGGTAGAAGATCTCTTGCTGCATCATCCAGAGGAGGCGATCCCCGAGCTGATCGAGCTGATGGGAGATGGGAGTCGTGATCATATCGCGAAGGAAACGTTACCGCGTTTTGGAGAGCAGGCTTTGCCGTTTCTGGTCGCGGCCCTGGACGATCCCCGACCGTTGGCGCGAACAAACGCGGCTCTCCTGATCCAATTGCTTATGCAGAAAGATCCCGAGTTGATCCCCGAGCTAATCACCTTCTTCAATCCTGCCATGCTTGGGTTGTCATCATTGCCACCAATGCTTTATGAGGGTTTAATGATGTTATTGACCCAGCGTCTCTATCCGCAGAGTCGTGATCCATTACTTGTGGCTCTTGAGGACGAGAATCTAATGCCAGCCGCCTCTGATGCCCTTGTTCGCTTAATGCGAGAAGAAGATGGAGCGGAGACCCTCAACGACCTGCTTTATGCGCTACGGAGCAAAAATAAGCGGCGTGGCGCGATGATGAGCCTGGTTGAGATGGGGGATAAAGCTGCCGTTCGATTAACGGAACTGATCGCCGATCCAGATCCCGATATGGCCGAGATGACGCAGCATATTCTGAGTGAAATGGGAGCTCCGGTCCTGCCGTATATCTGGCTGGCCTATAGCGATGTGAGCAATCAGAAAAAGCAGCAGGCCGCTCTCAACATTTTCCGAAACCTGCCAACCGAGGCGTTTAAAGACAGTCTTGTAGCGCAACTTGTAGACAAAAAATCGAACCAGATGACAGCGATGGCCCTGGCCCTCTTAATGGTCCGGGCTCATGAGGAGGCATTGTTACCGTTCGCCAACCAGGAGCTTGTGCCATCCCTGCTAGAATATATTCAAGTAACGGGCGAGCGTCCCGAGAGCCTGCGGGTTGTCGCTTCACTCCTGATCCTCTGCGCGACTGATCCAGAAACAGAGCAGTCAGTGATTGGGCACCTGTTGCGCCTGCTCTCGGTCTCTAACCATAGCCCTCTTTTCACCCGAGCTCTCTTGCTTTTGGGGAATGAGGTTGAGCCCGATCTCCTGGATCTGGTGCATAGTGATTATTCCACTCCTCGGGTGCGTTCGGAAGCAGCGGGCCTGCTTGGGCAGATGGTGATAAGTCGGGAGACCTATCAGGAGCTTCAGGGATATATCGCGACCATGGGTGAGTTTGACCTGACTGAATCGTCGGCGGACATGAGGGAGCAGGAGTATCTCAATATCGCGCTCCGCATTCTCGGCGGCTTTTTAGCCAGTGGTCGTTATAACGTTTCTACGTTACAAGAGCAACTGGAGCAAGGTCAGAGTGAGGCTGAGCAGGAGCTGTATTCGTTTCTTCTGGGGAGACGCTATACACGTTCTGTAGAAGATCTAGAGAAAGTATTGGATATGGAGAGGCGGAAGCATCACCAGGAGATAGAGAGACGCACCCGAGAGATAGGAGAGAAGGATCATAAAATCAAAGAGCTGAATGACGAATTGTTGAAGATGCTGAATGAACGGAACTCTGTGCAAAATTCCAATAACGTTGTTCTCGATGAGAATATCAAGCTAAAAGAGCAGAATGAGTTGCTGAAACGGCGTATTCAATACCAGGAGCAGCGTTTCCCAAATCCTGGACTGTAACCGCGAGTTGATCTGACAGGAGGAAAAAGCGCATGGCTGGTGAGAGATATCAATTTGGTGAAGAGCTGGGCTCTGGGGGAATGGGGAAAGTGTATCGAGCCTGGGATACGCAGGAGCAGCGTTGGGTCGCGGCCAAAGTATTAACCAGTCTAGAGAACGTATCGCGGGCGGAAATGAAGAAGCGAGAGCGGGTGAAGCGTGAGATGGAGATTGCCCTTTCGCTTCGTCATCCCTCAATCTTGCCGGCGACCGATTGGGGATATTGTGAGGGAGGAAATGGCTCTCTACCATTTCTGGTCTCCCCCTATATAGAGGATGGCGCGCTGGACCAATTAATGCACGAGGAGCAGCCTCATCATCGTTGGAAGCTTTTGCAGATCGCGGATCTGATTGAGCAGGCGGCGGCGGGTCTTTATTATCTACATGAACAATTTCCCCCAATCATCCACCGAGATGTGAAACCGGCCAATTTCCTGGTTAAATGGACCAATGAACCTGCTCACCCGATCCATCTCTACCTTTGCGATTTCGGGATATCGCGGCCCCGGTACTCGATCGAAGATATCGCCAGCGCGGTTTTGGGGACCTCGGCCTACATGGCTCCTGAACAGGCTCTGGCCGGTCAATTGACGCCCGCCTCAGATCAATATTCGCTGGCGATTATGGCCTGCGAGCTGTTTAGCGGTCGGCTACCGGTTGGGCAGGGACTCAGGAGCAATGAGGAACTGCGTCAGGCTCAGGTGAATCAGCCGCCGGTGAGCCTCTCTGCCCTGACTCGACGTATTACCTCGCCCAGCGTAGATCAAGTGATCCGTCGGGCCCTAGCAAAACATCCAGGGGATCGCTTCCCAACGGTTGTCGATTTCGCTGAGACCCTCACGGAGGAGCTGCGCCACCAGATTCAGCGTTCAAACTCAAGCGTGCATGAGGTTCGATCTGTGAGGCGTAGCGCTGTCTCTTCTGATCAGTATGATAGAGTCAGCGAGCCATCGCGAGACGACTCCAGTCTTTTCTCTTCTATCAGCATTGATTCGGCCCCCACCGACGACTCTGTGGTGGATGAGCCTCTCCCCAGACCGCAACATCAGCCATTTCAGCGTCCGGTTCCTGTTCTACGGACAGATTCTCTGCCCGCGACCGCGTTTCAGCAGATTAGCCTGTCAGGGCGTGTCAAGCAGTGTCTGTGGTCCATGGATGGAGATCTTCTGGCCTGTGTACTGAATGGACGGCCTCCTGTTATCGTGGACCGGGAAGGAAATGTTCACCAGATCCCTCTCTCGGGACCGGTGCAGGCGCTTTGCTGGTCTCAGCAGGCTCATGTTCTGGCTCTTAGTATGACAAATCGAGGTACTTCAAGTAGCACCATTGTTTTCTATAGCGTGGATTCTGGCGCGATGCTACCGTTGACACTATCTTTCCAGGTAAAGCAGGTGGAGGCACTGGCCTGGTCGTCTCGGGGTCAGTTAGCGCTCTGGTTAGATAACCGATTGCTGGTGTATATGTTGTCGTCCAAAGTTTTGCGCAGTGATCAGTCTCCAAACGTCCAATCGTGGGAGGTACAGCAAGTCCGCACCGTTCTGGCGGGTGGTTTACAGTGGTCTATGGATGGCAGTCTACTGGCGGCTGGATCGCTCTGTGGGCATCTGCTGTGCTGGCGAGCCGATTCCCAAAGGCTTATGTATCCAAAGGTGCAGATATCTTTACAGCGGGTCTCAGGAGTGGCCTGGACTCCTCAGGGAACTGGCCTTGCCCTGAGCTCCGGCGATCTTAAGGTGACGGTGATGGATGCGAGCAGTCAGCGGATCATCTCGCGCTGGGAACGGCTGCCGGGGATGCCGACACATGTAAGTATCTCCTCTCAATCGTTACTGGCAGCCTCGCTTTTTTCTGGCTCGGTGCTGGTGGGCAGGTTGGAGGATGACCTGCCCCTGTATGATTTATCGGGATATAAGCAAGGGATCTGGTCGCCCACGCGGACAGAGATGGTAACGTTAAATGAGAAAGAGAATGGCCTAATTCTGTGGAGCCTGGGGCGCTAATATCAACGGCTGAGATATAAAAGCCTCTTGATAATGTTGTAAGGTTAATGAGAAGGTACTGCCCTCTCCGGGAATGCCACGGCTCTCAACCCAGATCTGTCCGCCCATGGCTTCGACAAGTTGTTTGCAGATATAGAGCCCAAGCCCGGCTCCCCGAACCGGACTATTGAGATCTCGTTCCAGGCGTGTGAAGCGCTCGAAAAGATGGGCCTGGTCGGCTGGAGGAATCCCTGGCCCATGATCCCTGATATGTAGCGCGATCATCCCATCTGTGCAATTGGAATGTATCTCAATAGCGGTTCCGACCGCCGCATATTTCAAAGCATTGTTGATCAGATTAAGAACCACCTGATGCAGACGCAGTGGATCTGCCAGGACGAGCAGATCCTCAGGAATGCTGACGTGAAGCTGATGTTTTCCTCGATGAGCAATTGCCTCAACGGTCTCAACTATTTTCGAGATCGCGGCTTGTAGGGGAACGCGTTCAAGCTGAATCTTTTCAATCTGATAATCAACCTGATTCGCGTCTAAAATGTTTTCCATCATCAATAGCAGCTCATCGCAACTGCGTCGGGCCTTCTCGATAAACAGACCGCGCATCTCTTTATCAATTTCATCGTATTCTCCCAGCAGTTCAAGGTATCCCTGGACAGCAGTTAATGGTGTACGCAGTTCGTGGGAGGTTGTAATAATAAAGTGATCTTTCAGGCGATCCAGATCTTTTTGTCGCTCATAAGCGTTTCGCAGTTCCAACGTGATCTGCGTATTCTCTAAAATCGAGAGGCATTGCCCGGCAAATATTTCCAGGATGCGCCGCTCTTCAGGAAGAAAGCTATGTGCATGTTGATAAGTAAGGACCAGCAGGCCGTATTGTTTGGTGCCTTTTTTAAGCGGTATCCAGGCCAGGGGTAGCTCTGGTAGATGCTGAACGTACTGCTTCAGTCGCTCTGGATCATCGCCCATCTCATAAAAGCAGGAATGAAGATGGGTCTGTTTCGTGTAGACCGCTGGTGTAAAGGTGGGCGGCTCGGGCCCCATGCCTTCCAGAGCCTTTTGTTCTAGCTCGCCACTTTCCTGGTGATACCACCAGATTTCGGCTCGACCATGAATTGCCTGGGCCGCGATACGAGTCAGGCTACTGGCGACCTCCTCAAGGCTTTCTGCCTGAGAAAACTGAAGGGTCGTAGCACCGTAAAATGTATTGAGCAGTTGCGTCTGACGTTTAGAGAGGGATTGAAGGCGCGCGGTCTCCAGCATCGAGGCATAGCGTGCTAGCAGCAATTGCATGGCGTCTAATTCGGAAGCGGCATACATCTGATTCTTGCGCTGGCCCAGGGCAAGAACCGCGATAATTTTTCCCTGCACCAGGATGGGTGAGAGCAGCAGCTCCTGTTCTCGTCCGGACTTCCCAGGCATTCTTAAGTCATGTGATGGGATCTCATGCAGAAAAAGAGGCCGCTCTATGGATGCTAGATGCGAGAGCAGGCCAGTGTGAAGCGGGATACCAGATGTTTTCTCATCGCCGAAATGGGTTTGAAGTTGTTGGCATATGCGGTAACGGTTATAGCGATCCAGCCCTTTATCATCAATCATTGGTCGAAGTTGATAGCTACCACTCTCCTCATCAAGAACGAACAGGCAGACATCAGAGGTCTCCAACGTCTCATTGACCGCTGTTGTAATCAGGCGAGAGGCTTCAATGAGATCGACATCTTGATGAGCCAGGAGGGCTGGTTTCTCGATAAGCTGACGATATGCAATGCTTTCTCGAAAAAAAAGGTGTTCGGTGAGGTAGAGCGCCGCCCGCCATATGGTGGGGCCAAGGATCGCGATCTCGATCGCCACATAGATTGTGTACAGGCGATCCTGCTCCAGGATCAGTCCTGTGAGCGTCACGGCCAAGTAGACCAGCAGCACCATGCCGATCCCACCAATGATCGCGTTCGCGACCCGTTTAATATACGTATCGAAAACTAAAAACTGATAGCGTAAAATGGCATACCCCAGAATAAAGGGAAAAAGCACGACGCTCATCGTGCTTATGAGGCTATCAAAGATATACCGCGCGGGAAATTGCAACAGGCTAGGGAGCAGCGTAAAAAGACAGAGTGGGACCAGCATCACAAGAATGCCGCTCACAAAGATCCAGAACTGCTGTTTCGCGCGCGCGGTTGATGAGCGGTGATAGGAGATCCAGAAAGCCAGTATCAGGCTCAGCAGAGCACAGGTATAATAGATGTAGATGGTGATGCGATACTCCGCTTCATGAAGGGTCTGGAGCAGGTGAAGGTGAAATATCAGGCTGAGGCCTGCGACCAGCAGGCTAAATAGGAAGAAGCCGCGCATATACCAGAGGAGTAACCAGGATCTGGGGGTACGATCTGGCTCTAACAGTGAAAAAAGGTGGGAGAAAGACAATCCTTGTTGAACCGTCCCGACATTTTCGGGGAGCTGGATGACAATGATTGTAAAAAGTGGCAGCGCCAGGCTACCGCTGGCAGCTCCGATTCCCGAGAAGAGAGGATCGTTCTGGACCGCGCCACCTTGTACTGTATAGAGTAGCATCAACAAAAAGCAGAAACAAAAAATAACCAAAGCAATCTGCCGATTGCTGGCGTACAAGCAGAAAGCTTAAAGCAGTAAAGGCCGAATAGCAGAACTGAAAATCCTGGATAACACTGATTGTACTGGTGGAAGAGAAACTTCTTATCTCCCACCAGAAAAAAAAGCTATAGCTAAGAACCCCCAGTACGACAAGAATCAGGCGTCCTGGTTGCAGGTGCTTCATGGGTGCTACAGGGTGCGAAGATATTTATAGAGAAGATCTCGCGCCCACTCCTTTCAACAATCGCTCCAAAGTCCTCAAGTGTTTTCTGCTAATACCACCAGGTATGAGGACGCATCGAAGATGTGAAATCTTCATTCAGGTGGGGGACCAGTTTGAGCAGAATACGAGCGACCCGAGGTGAGAGCTGACAGCGTTGAATTGTCTCATCTGTCCGTGTGAGCAGATCGTGCCGCAATTGCTGATCTTGAGAGAGGCGATAGATAAATGTCTGGATTTCTTGTGTTTCCATCTGTGCTATCCTTTGTTGATCGCTGGAATGCTCTCTAATCTAGAGAATGAGGCTGTTTGTCGAATTTATACGGGTAAAGTTATCTATTAAATAGTATCGACAATAGATCCGTTTTCTGTAGATAGATGGTCGGGAATGTTGGAGAGAAAAAAGAACTCCCGTGTCCGCGATCGCTTTTAGTGTGATCGCGAAGAAACGGGAGCAAGAAAGTACGTGTGGGGTATCAGTTATGGGAAGAGGTTGTAGATCTTGTTTCAAGAGACGGTGGCAGTGTATCTTTCGCGGATGAGGGAAGCACAATTGTGAAGGTACTGCCCTCTCCTTCGACACTTTCAACTTGAATGCGGCCATTGTGGCATTCAATAATTTTATGGGAGATATAGAGACCCAGGCCCAGGCCCATACTGGAGCCGCTCTGCACTTCGACGCCTGGTACCCGATAGAATCGCTCGAAAATGTGTGGCAGTTTCGCTTCTGGAATTCCCGATCCATGGTCGTGGACCGCGATCTCGACCATGGCTCCAGTGTGGTGAAGGCTCAGCTTAATCGGTGCTTGTTCAGGAGAGTATTTGCGAGCGTTAGCAAGCAGGTTTACAATCACCTGACTGAGCCGTTCAACGTCAACCTCGATCTCGATAGCCTCTTCATCATGCTCAAACACAATCATCGGCTGTGGGTAGACGCTGGCACTATATTCCTGGATCAGGAGTTCGCAGAGCTCTACCATATTACAGGGCTTGTGATCCAGGCGAAACGTACCTGTCTCGATTAATGAGGTATCCAGTAGATCGTTGACCAGCATCTCCATGCGTCGGACGGCCCGTTCAATCTTGAGGAGATCGTTGCTTTGTACCTCGCCATTTCGATCCAGTCGCCGTTGTAGGAGCTGAGCGATGCCTTTCATCGAAGATAGTGGTGTTTTTAATTCATGTGAAGCGATACTCAGAAATTCATCTTTCGCGGCATTAGCGTGGGCCAGTTCTTGAGTGCGTTCGCGCACCTTCTGTTCTAGAGACTGTGTGTAGAGCTCAAGGGCCTGTTGTTGTTCCGCGACCTGCCTGCTGAGCTGCCGTGTCTGGATAGCGCGTTTCAGGGCGGCGACAAAATAATCGCGATCGATCGGTTTTTGAATAAAGTCGTAAGCCCCGCCCCGCAAAGCCTGGACTGCCAGGTCATGCTCACCATGACCGGTAATCAGCAGAGTAGGGGTTTCTGGTCGGATCTCCTTAATTTTTGTGAGGAGAGCCAGGCCATCCATTCCCGGCATTTTGATATCGCTGACGATCGCATCGTAATCGTGCTCTTGAATCAACTGTAGTGCAGCAAGCGCTGCGTCAGAAGTATCGATTTGTGTCCCTTCAAGGCGAAGCTTGAGGGCTTGAGGCAACGCCTGAAGAAGGGCAGCATCGTCATCCACTATAAGAATATATGGTTTATCCATAAAGGTTATGTATCCTTAATTGTGGAGTGGGAGCTGAATCAGGAAGGTGGCACCTTCTCCTGGCCTATTGTTGACCAGAATTGTACCCTGGTGTTCCTTAATAATCCCATAAGTGATGGAAAGACCTAATCCTGTTCCTGCCCCCACCTCTTTTGTCGTAAAGAATGGATCAAAGATTCGTTGCTCCAGGCCGCTAGGAATCCCAGGTCCGGAGTCTTGTACGCTTAATTGAAGAATGTCATCCTGCACAGTGCAGGTAATTATAATTTTTTTTCTAGGAGAGTCGGTAATCGCATCGCGGGCATTGGTGAGCAGATTTAACACTACCTGCTCTAGCTGGATTGCGTTGCCAACGACTATAATTTCATCTTCTGAGAAGGAAAGCTCCACCACGATCTGTCGCAGACGGAGCTGCTCATGCATCAAGGAGATCGCGTTTACAACGACCTGATTGATAACAACCGGTTCCCGGCTCACGGAGGCTGCGCGACCAAATGTCCGGAGATGCGAGATAATCTGCGTTGCCTTGTGAATCTGCTGCATGGCACTATACATCTCATGCAGAATATGTTGGGGGTCGGCCTTTCCTAGCTCAATCAGATCAATGACATTGCCCACAAACAGGCCGATATTATTCAACGGGTTATTCAACTCATGAGCAATGCCTGTAGTCAGTTCACCCAGTGTGGCTAACTTGCCAGCCTGGACAAGTTGTCCTTGTTTTTCTCTAAGCTCATTCTCACGGTTTTGTACCTCAGCCGTAGTTTCACTGAGATCACTCATAATGTGGATCATGGCCTTGCGGCTGTTTTCCAGGCGCAGATTTGATTGATGCGAGTCCTGAAGAATGTGGAGCAGCGCCCGACGCGAGTTATCCAATCGTTCCGTCTGGTGAGCCAGGTGGCGGCGATCCTGCTCATAATCGGCTAGAATATGCAGCATTGCTTTGCGCTGATTCGCCAGCTTCCGGTTCACACCATTAAGATCGCCAAGAATATGCAGGAGCGCGCGCCGCCGCTCCTCACTTTTTTCGACGCGCAGTTCCAGGGCATTTTTTTGCTCCTGAAGCTGTGAATAGGCCCGGCGTAAGCTCTCTAGATCCATCTCCTCAATCTCTGAGGTGCATCCTGGCGTCTCCTGGGCTATATCCATCAGTTCTTTCCCCGGTTGACTTTCTCTAGCTGGCGGCGCAGGTTCTCAATCTCTTTCTCCAACGCGATCATTTTTAGCTCGCGTCCCACAACTACCTCCTCAAATTTCTCCAGATCCAGAATCTTCTCTTGCAACTCAGATTTAGACTCCTGAAGATCTTGTACCACCGACTCGTAGGCGCGCATATCGCGGAGGATGCCGATCGCGCCAATCACCTTGCCGTCCGCGTCGCGCAAGGCCGAGGCATTCAGTGTCGTGGGAATGACCTCATCGGAGGCGCTGCGAGGGTTCAAACGAGCATTGCGGGTCGCGCCACGTTCAATGACCTCGCGCAGGGCTGCCAGAAAGTCGAGAGAAACCTCCGCACGGATAAAGAGAGAGAGGGATTGCTCCCGCGCCTCAG
>CAXTTV010000064.1:0-23134 GCA_964247295.1 uncultured Ktedonobacteraceae bacterium
CTAGGTGACATTTTCAGTGAACAGAAAGGATGACATTTTCAGTGAGCCTTGACAGAAAAAAGCGCGCTTTTCAGGGCCCTTCTCTTCTTATTATCGCTTTCGGCGGCGAGAAAGAGGGGAGAAGGTGAGCGAGGACGCTCCATCCCTTTTCTTTTTAAATGGTCTCATCAGCCACTGGACTGATGCGATGGAGCTTCACAAAGTTGGTTCGGGCCCGGCTGGCGATTGGCAACCCACCCATGATTACAACATGCTCTTCGGGCCGCACAAGCCGGTCCTTCAGCAATTTAGCGTTCACATGATCGATTAAGGACTCAGTTGAGCCGTGCATGTCGATCATAAAGGGGCGAACCCCCCACCAGAGCGCCAGCCGTTGATACACTTTTAACGATGGTGTATACGCCAGAATCGGTGCGCGTGGCCGATCTTTTGAGATTAAATGGGCGGTAGTACCGGTACGCGTAAATACGACGATCGCCTGGACGCTGGTCTCTTCGGCCAGGGCCCGAGCGGCGTGGCTGACTGCATGAACATCGGTCAGGAACGCGCGCTTGGGCTGCCGCATAATCGCGTCATCTGTCTCGGTCTCTAAAGCGATCCGGGCCATCATCTGAACTGCCTCAATCGGATACGCTCCACTCGCTGTCTCCGCGCTGAGCATTACCGCATCAGTCCCATCAAGAATCGCATTCGCGACATCGCTGGCCTCAGCTCGCGTCGGACGGGGATTGGTGATCATCGACTCTAGCATCTGGGTCGCAGTGATTACGGGTAGTCCCAGTTCGTTACAGCGAGTGATAATCTCTTTCTGAATCAATGGTACCTTCTCTGGAGCCATCTCCACACCAAGATCTCCCCGAGCAACCATCACCCCATCCGTCACGTGCAAAATATCATCCAGATGCGCGATCGCCTCTGGCTTCTCCAACTTTGCGATCAGTGGCGTCATCCGGTAACGATCGTTCTCCCCTTTCTCATGCAGAAATTGACGGATCATCTGTTTGGCGTGAGTAACATCCTCGGGCCTTCTCACAAAACTTAGGGCCACATAATCTACATCCTGCATAATCCCAAAACGTAGATCCTCACAATCCTTCTCGGTTAGAGCAGGAGCGCTTACCGCTACCCCCGGCAGATTGATCCCTTTATGTTCTTTGAGCAAACCACCATGGATGACAATACAATGCACGTCGCTTTCGGTGACACCAACAACGCTTAACTCTAGCAGACCGTCGTCCAGCAAAATCCGGTCCCTTGGTTTCACATCTTGAGATAAACTTTGATAGGTTGTCGAGACTAAACTGGCATCGCCCAGCACCGGTCTGGTCGTAATGGTGATCTCGGCCCCATCTACCAGACGAACTGGTTGCCCATCTTTCAACTTCCCGGTCCGAATTTTAGGTCCTTGAAGGTCTTGCAAAATCGCAACCGGGAGATTTAAACGTTCCGAGATCCGCCGAATGCGCTCAATCACTTTCGCGTGATCTTCCTGCGTTCCATGCGAGAAATTCAAGCGAGCAACGTTCATGCCCGCCTTCATCAGCATTTCAAGCTTCTCTTCACTATTGGTCGCTGGACCAATAGTACAAACGATTTTGGTTCTTCGCATACGATACCTTTCAACACCAGTAGAATAAGAAAAATTGCGAATGTTTAGATTTTTGATTTTCTTCACGACTACTATAGCTTAATAGTTGCATTTTGCAATAGTCTAAAATAGATAGCACATAGCAGTAGGGCTATCTATTTCTCTTCTTATATACCGCCTAAGGCGGCGAGGAGGGGGAGGAGGTGAGCGGGGACGCTTCTTTCTAGAATGAAAAGCAAAATATTGTTTGACACTCTCTAGGGCGACGCATATACTAAAGGAACAGAGAAGATCCAGGGATAGGGAACGGAAGACAGAGAGGTTGTTTCTCCCTACTTTTCCTTGCAGCGTGGCAGGACCCACCTTTCTCAAAAGCAATCATCCAGTTTAGCGACACCATTGGAGAAGAATTCATGACCACACAGGAGAAAAACGTTATCCCCGTCCCTCAAGTTGAGCCAAGAGTCGCAATCCCCGTCCAGAATTTGCGCATTCCCGGCCCAACAACTGTACCAGCCGAAGTCCTGGCCGAGCTGGCTCGCCCAATGATCAACCATCGCGGACCTGAATTTGCCGCGATCCTACGCCGGGTGACCGCTCGCCTCCAATACTTTTTCCAGACGGCCTCCCCCGTAATGACCTTTCCCGCTTCCGGTACCGGCGGACAGGAGTCGGCAATTGTAAATCTGTTTTCGCCCGGCGACTCTATTGTCGCGATCACGATCGGCTCCTTTGGCAACCGCTTCGCGAAAATCGCTGAAACCTACGGCCTCCAGGTACACCGGATCGAGTTCCCATGGGGGGATGCGGCTGATCCTCTGGTGGTGGCTGAGCGTTTGAAATCTCTGCCTCCCTATAAAGGGGTGATCGTTACTCACAACGAGACTTCGACTGGCGTGACCAATGATGTGAAAACGCTGGCACAGGTGGTTCACTCCCATAATCCAGAGGCCCTGATCGCGGTCGATGCGGTCAGCTCGCTAGGATGCGTGCCGCTTGAGATGGACGCCTGGGGTCTGGATGTAGTCTTTACCGGTTCCCAGAAAGGCTGGATGACTCCTCCTGGTGTGATGATGATTGCCGCTGGCCCACGCGCGCTTGAGGCGAATAAAACCGCCCGATTGCCACACTTCTACTTTGATTGGAAAAGTGCCCTGAAAAAGCTAGAGATCGGCCAACATCCTACGACACCCGCAGTCTCTATCTTTTATGGCCTGGATCTCTCTCTGGAAATGATGCTGAATGAGGGCCGCGAGCAGATTTTTGCTCGCCACGCGAAAATCGGTGAGTATGTGCGTCAGAGAGCCCATAACCTGGGTCTCCACCTTCTGGCTGAGCATCCCTACGCCTCCAATACAGTTACCTCGATCTATGCTCCAGAAGGCATCGATATCAAGGGGGTACTGAAGACGTTGCGCACTCAGGATAATATTGTCTTCGCTGGTGGTCAGGAACACCTGGACGGCAAGATTTTCCGCGTCGGCCACTTGGGTTTCTTCCAGCATGCTGAGATTGAAGCGGCGATGGATACTCTAGAGAAGCGTCTGGCTGAGGCTGGCTACCGCCACTAAATCCCTGGGGGGATGAAAGAGAGAGCTATACAGGAATGGTACAGCGACAAAATGAGCAGGCCAGCCTTCCGGTAAACGAAACGGGGACTATGCCAGCTCGCATTCTGATTACTGATAAGATTGCGCAGGAGGGGATCTCTCTTCTGCGCGAGCAGCTTCCTCACGCTCAGGTTGATGAGCGGATCGGCATTAAGCCAGACGAGTTGCGCGCAATTATTCCCCAATACCACGCTCTGATTGTGCGCAGTGAGACCAAAGTTACAGCCGATATTCTAGAGTTTGCGGAGAACATGCGGATCGTAGGGCGAGCCGGTGTGGGTGTCGATAATATCGACACGGAGGCCGCGACCCGTAAAGGGATCATTGTTGTTAATTCTCCTACCGGCAATATTGTGGCCGCCGCTGAGCATAGCGTGGCGATGCTGATGGCCCTAGCCCGGCATATTCCAGGGGCGAATAGCAGCACAAAGGCTGGTAAATGGGAGCGTAGCCGCTTTATGGGCGTTGAGGTCCGTAACAAGGTCCTGGGCGTGATCGGCCTGGGGAAAGTTGGCTCCGAGGTCGCCAGACGCTGCCAGGGACTGGAGATGCAGGTTATAGCCTTCGATCCCTACGTTTCTCCCGAAAAGGCTCGCAAGCAGGGGATCACGATGCTGTCAATAGAAGAGGTGCTGCAACAAGCCGATTTCTTGACGCTGCATACCTCCCTCACTAATGGCACGCGGGGGTTGATTGGGGCAAAAGAGCTGGCGATGATGAAAAGCGGCGCACGTGTAATTAATTGCGCGCGCGGTGGTCTGATCGATGAGGAGGCCCTGCTTGAGGCTCTCAATAACGGCCATATCGCGGGAGCTGCGCTCGATGTCTTTAGCCAGGAGCCAATTAAGGATAATCCAATCCTGCGGCAACTACTGGCTCATGATCAGTTGATCTCGACACCCCATCTCGGAGCCTCGACCGAGGAAGCCCAGGTCGGCGTTGCAACCGATGTCGCGGAACAGATAGTCACTGTTTTGCATGGGGGCTTCCCACGCGCCGCCGTCAATGCACCATTGATTTTACCAGAAACACTTCAGGTGCTTCAGCCTTATATTCATCTTGTAGAGCAGATGAGTCGGCTCTATACGCAGCTCCAGCCAGGACCCCTCTCTCAGATTGAGCTTCTTGTCAACGGCGATATCGCTACATACGATCTACGACCGCTACAGGCCGCCCTGATTAAAGGGTTGCTGGAGTCGATCTCAGATGAACATGTAAATATGGTAAATGCCCGACTACTGGCAAGTCAACGTGGCCTGGAGATCCAGGAGCAGAAAAACTCGACTCCTAGCGAATTTGCTAATCAGGTGACTTTGCGAATTCCAGTCGCCAATGGCTATCCATCCTCTTTCGCGGGAAAACCCGGCTCTGGAGATGAGAGGGTGGAGATGCTCAGTGGGACGGTGATTAATGGCGAGGCTAGAATTGTACGTGTTGGTCGCTACTGGACAGAATTTACGCCCGAAGGCAGTATCCTGTTCTGTCGCAATCTGGATCAACCGGGAATGATCGGGCGCGTGGGCAATGTACTGGGCAAGGCTCAGGTGAATATCCGGCATATGGATGTCGGCCCAATTCAACGGAGTCCACGTCCCCACAATTCTGAAGGGGCTCCAACGACAGCCCTGATGGTAATCTCGGTCGATGATCCTATCTCAGATGCTTCTCTGGCCGAGTTAAGCCAGACAGGGGACATCTTCGGAGTTACTCTCGTCCGGCTTTAATACACGCTCTACTCATAGGGAGAGGTTTTTGTATAAGCCTCTCCCTTTCTTTATATATGTTTAGCCATTGTAGCAATACAGGGATAGAGACGCAACAAAGGAGACAATCAGGCGTATACAAACATGTGTGCAAACACATATTGAAAAAGGCTCAACAGTGAGCCGCCAATAAGTGATACCTGTTCACCTTACAAATGGGGAAGTGTTATTTTATGACGACAACATCACCGAAGTCAACCAGAACAGAGGTACAACCCACTCGATCTCAAGCGCGTTTTGCCTTCACAATCCTATTGTTGATTAATATTCTTAACTATACCGATAGATATATTCTTTCGGCGATTCTTCCAAAACTCAAACTGGAGTTGGGGCTTTCTAATGTTCAGTCTGGCCTGCTAGGCTCTTCATTCCTGCTCATCTACGGTCTCGCAACCCTCCCACTGGGCGTCTGGGCAGATAAGGGGCCCCGTAAAAATATTGTGGCGATCTGTGTCGCTATCTGGAGCGTGGCGACAACGCTAGCCGGTTTTGCTCGTGACTTCAGTCATTTATTTATTGCGCGCGCAGTTCTTGGAGTGGGTGAGGCTGGATACGCTCCCGCATCTCTCTCGCTCCTGGGAGATTTTTTCCATAAGGGACAGCGTGGCCGGGTAATCTCCTTCTGGTCAGCCGGGCAGTTGATTGGGGCAGCCTTTGGCTTTACACTTGGTGGATTGATCGCCGATAGTCTTGGATGGCGCTGGGCCTTTTATCTGGTCGGCATCCCCGGTTTGCTGATGGCATTTCTGGCGTGGCGCACTCACGAGCCAATTCGTGGAGCCTTTGAAAACGAAGGCGAGGACGAGGACCCAGGCGAAGATGCTGCGGCCAGTCATGGCGGTATAGGTCCCAATTTCTGGCAAACGGCTCTCCATATTCTCCGAATTCCTACCTACCTCTCGATCTTAGGAGCACTCATCTTTAGTTTCTTTACCATTGGCGCAACCTCCTACTGGCTACCAGAATTTCTTGTGAAAGATTTTCATATCACTACGACACAAGCCGGTCTCTACTCAGGCGCTGTCCTGGTCAGTAGTGGCCTAATTGGAACGTTATTGGGCGGCTGGCTGGCTGATAGAGCTCAGAAAAAACGTCCACAGGGCCGTTTGATTGTCGCCAGTCTGGGACTGCTAATCGGGGCTCCACTAGTATTGATCGCGCTACTGCTCCATAATCTCGCTGGCTTTATCGCTGTGGTAATTGTAGCAGTTACCTTTCTGAATTTCTGCGTTGGTCCCCTGAATGCTGTAATTCAGGATATCATTACTCCCAATGTGCGTTCAACAGCTCTAGGACTTTCCTTGCTACTGGCCCACCTGCTGGGCGATGCCGCTTCTCCCACAGTAGTTGGGGTCCTTGCTGATCGCTCCTCTCTGAACATGGCATTATTAGTAACCGCGCCAACCTGTCTGTTTCTAGCCGGACTCATCTGCCTGTTAGGGATACGCACCGTCGCGCAGGATATGCATAATATGCAGGTTCAGCGGAAGCAGATCCAGGCTTCGTGAGGCTTATAACCTACAAAAAGTCCTCTTCAGCTTGAAGAGGACTTTTTCGTCTCTATCTTGCTGCTTACATACACCCAAAAATAAAAAAAGAGCGAGAGACGGGATTCGAACCCGCGACTTTCACTTTGGGAAAGTGACACTCTACCACTGAGTTACTCTCGCTTGATTAGCCTATAGCTGCATCCCAAGCACGTTTGTAATTATACCTTGAAACCTGAAGAATGTCAAGCGTTTTTTAAACGCTTCCCTGAAGCTTGCCTTCATTTTCCTCTAGATAGGTGACTTTCTGAATAGCTCTATTCAGAAGCTCTATTCAGAAAAGTTTCTCAATTTAACTTTTCTGTTAAACGAAACGTAATAAAGGTAGGTTACAACATTCATTTATTCATCTTCTCGCGCCACTGCTCAGGAGGATTGATTATGGGGATATTTACTCGTTTCTCTGATTTTTTACGCCTCAAGCTGCATACAGCTCTGGATGTACTGGAAGATCCGCGCGAAATGCTTAATTATTCTTCTACGATGCTTTTGGACCGGCTCCAACAACTCCGTCATGCGATTGTGGAGATTGTGACGGGCGAACAGCGGTTGGAGCATTATCAACAAGAACTACTGCTTCGTATCAACCAGCTCGACCAGCAGGCTATAACAGCATTGGAGGCACGACGCGAGGATCTGGCGCGCTTCGCTCTGGAGAAAAAAACGATGTTACTGCAACAAATGAGCAATTATGAGCAGCAGTTAGTACAACTCCGATCCCTTGAAGATCATGTTATCGGATTAGAGAAGCAGATTTCCCAGCAAATAGACACCCTACGATCTCACAAAGAGGAGATCCAGGCTCAACTTTATGCTGCTCAAGAGCAGCTACACGCTCAAGAACTTACAAGTGAGATCTCTCGAAGAATCGCAGATCTCTACCAGGTCATGCAACACGCCCAGGAAAAGTTCTTTTCTCTCCAAAACTCGGGGGAGAGCATGAACAGGTTGTTGTCACAAGAAGCCCCCTTAGAGGCCGATCCCACCTACGATGAGCAGCAACGACGTTCTACACAGGAACTGGTGGAAACACAACTGTACACTTTGAAAAAGCAGTTGCGGCTGGACCGGCCCACAAACGCCCAAAAACAGATTGAAGGGCCAACCCCGCTCTAGAGGTCACCCTTCTTCTTTGTGATGTTGGTCTTATCTTTCTGCGCCTTGTAGTACGACTTAGGTTTTGGCCGCCGATCACCATCCATATACGCAGCCGGGGCCGCATCCTCCAGCGCGGCGATCTCTATGTCGTCCCGCTCACTCACCAACTCTTGCAGATCATTGTACACATTGTAGTTGTCAATGGCCTCGCGCATTCGCAACATGTGGCGGAGCACATTGTTCTGGGAGATATTCGTTTTATCGTTTCTGGTCGCTTCAGCCGTTTTTAACAACCGATCAACCAGATCTATACTATCGTCATGCGCTCCGATATTATCCAGCCGATCTCGGACCACAAGCAATTGCTCGTAGAGATTCATTTCGATCCCTCCTTGATAAAGGAAATTACGCCTTCTAAGAGGTATGGTAACATAGCCTCAAAAGCTCGTCAAATAATTACGACCGATCTTTCATTGTTCGCACAATTCTCCGGGGAGGATCAACAAACCAACTCCAGGCGCACTGCGCGACATAGACTCCAATCGGAAGCCGGACTGAAGGCAGCTCCTGCCCACCCGCACGCGTTGTGCGCTCTTCAATGGCTCTCCGAAACTCCTCAGGGGTCTGACCAGGAAAAAAGGTGTAGGCCGATCCAATATGCTGCCAGAAGTGGGCATCACTCCCACCTGTCTCAGCGAATTTCCACTGTTCGTTGGCGGTGCGGACGACTCCACGCATGGCGGAATTCGCGGGCGAAGGATTATACATCTCGATCCCGTCTATCTGGTAACCACGGTTCAAAAGTTCATCTATCTTTTTCTGGCTGAGGCTGGGAACCAGTCGGCCCAATGGGTGAGGCACAATTACCAATCCTCCCTGAGCTTTGATCTCATCTATGCTTTCTTCAACTGAACGCATAGCTCGCGGGGCTTTACTGACAAATAAACCGAGAAGATGCCCCTGACGGGTACTGACTTCGACGCCGGTAATCATCTGGATCGGGCTCTGTTCACGCGCGAGGATCTCGGCGATGCGTTTGGCTCCTTCTAGATGATCGTGATCGGTTACGGCGATCAATGGGAGCCCACGAATAGTGGCCTCGGCAACTACACGCTGAGGACTGGCCCAACCATCCCCAAGGTTGGTGTGCATATGAATATCCGCTCTGCTGTAGCCGGTCGGCGATGGCGCGAAAGCAGCCGGATGAAGCTGTTGTACAATATCCATTTACCGCGATTCTCCCAGGCGCTCTTTACTGTAAAAAGGTAACGCGACAAAAAAAGTAGAGCCCTTTCCTACAATCCCCTGACTCTCCATCCAGATATATCCACCCATTGCTTCTGTGAGCTGGCGACAAAGGTACAATCCCAGACCCGCTCCACGTTGAGGACTGTTCATCGCACCTGAAAGCCGAATGAAACGGGTGAAAAGCTTCGGCTGATCCTCCAGGGCGATCCCTTGGCCCCAGTCTCTAATCGTAATAATCACAAAGTGACCTGAAAACAGGTCAGGCAGATCAGACCATTTATCAGGTAAAAGGTATTTCAGCTCTTCCCTACTTAATAATTCTGTTTTAATGGCGATTTTTGTGCCTATCGCTGTATATTTCAAGGCATTGTTGACGAGATTTAATAAAATCTGACGCAATCGAAGATCATCAGCCCAGACAAGCAGACTCTCATCTACCTCCAGGTCTAGTTCGCGCTTCTCGCGCGCGAATAATGGCTCTAAAATCTCGGTGATAACCTGTAAGGACTGCCAGATTGAGACGGGGCTCCTCTTCAAATAAACTCTGTCTTGCTCAATCCGGCTGGCATCCATGACATTTCCTAGCAACAATACTAACTCTTCACAGGCCCTCCGAGCATTCAGAATGAAGCGCTCTCTTGATTGCGCATCCAGATTGTGGGAATACTCTCCCAGCAGTTCCAGATATCCCTGGATCGCGGTCAAGGGTGTACGCAACTCATGTGAGGCTGTCATTAGGAATTGATCTTTTAACTGTTCCGACTTGCGTACCAGTTCCAAAGCTTCGCGCTGCTCCGCATAGAGTCTGGCGTTGGCAATCGCCAGTCCAGCCTGCATCGTCAGCTCTTCTAAAAGCCGCATCTGTCCTTGAGTGTAACTATACTGCTGATAATGTTGCACCGACAAAAATCCTAAAAGCCTCGCCCCATGGATGATTGGTACGAACAACAACGATCGAGCCTGCTCATCACCATCAGGAACATTAGCCTGCCCACTACTATCGATACTTGCAAGAAACTCAAGATACTCCTGCCAACTATGAAACAGTAGGCCTTTTTTGTGCTGCTTAAGGAAACGATAAATGCTTACTGCCTGCTTTTCATAGGGCTGTCGAGAGACCGCAATCCCATGGTCTATGAGGAACTCGATGATTGAAGGAGCGTCGGACGCAATCACCCGCGATACATAAAATGTGTCGACAGGCATGACACGCTGGATCTGCTCATACACAATTTGATAGACTTTTTGCTGGTCCCGAAGAACTTCCGGCTCCGAAAGCGCCCGCCCAACCTCAACTAGCACCGCGCGTTCTTCACTACTGCGCCGGGCGTCCTGGTAGAGACGACTTCCCTCAATTGAAACCGCAGCCTGGTTGGCAAAAAGCTCAAAAAGACGGGTTTTCTCAACTGTTGGCCTACATTCGTCAAGAGGGGCGTCCGGTGTGAGGAAACCCAATAGCTCGTTATTCCCCCCACGCAAAGGGATCAAAAAAAGATCTTCGGGTTGCCAACATGTAGTATCCAGCGGGATGTCACTCGGAACCGGAGCCTGAGTAATCTGGTTATCATTCAGGATGATCACAAAAGAATCAGTCAGGTTAACCTGTTGCCACAGGGTAGATTCAGAGGGGATAAAATAGGACTCACTAAGACGGTAGGCGTCGCTCATGAGTATTGTTAATGAGTTGAGCGGTAGGGGATGACTCCGTAGATAAGCATCCTGCTCTGAGGTTAACCCCGCCGTAGCTACTACCTGGAACATTCCCGCCTGATCTATCAGGTAGAGGGCGGCAAATTGAAAATAAAGAGCGCCACAGGCCGCATTACAGATGCGCTGCAATAAGGTACCAGGATCTATATTGAGGCGTAGGGTCGTACCTATCTCAGCTACATGCTGAAGTATATGTGCCTGCTGTTCCACAAGCACCTCTGCGTCCTCTTGATCTGAGGGTTCAGGTGAAGGATGCGTGTGTTCCACCCAACATTTCCTTAACGTTTACAACTTTTCTCAGTCAGTATACCACACAAAAATTTGGAAACGAATACATTATGTAACCTTTGTATACTATACCAGATTAATTATCAGCAGGTTCTACTGTAACCATATTCGTATAGAAGGTACTACCGCCATTGATGTCGGCCAGGCGATCGGAGGTTGTCCAGTTGATATTGCGCTGATCTGGACTGAACTGAGGCCACCAGACCGTGGTAGTCGCTGCTGTCCCCGGACGTACATCCTCGCACACCTCGGCCACCAATCGACACCAACCCCGCTCATTGCTCACACGTACCATCTTACCCGAATGAATGTTGCGCTTCTGAGCATCCTGAGGATGAATCCACAAGGTAGGTGTTCCCTCTTTCGTTTTTAATCGGTCATGGTTTCCAAAGCTAGAACTGATAAAATGGTGGGCAGCCGGCGAAAGTAGAGAGAGCCGTTCGCTGGCCTTTGGCTCGGTAAAATGCGACTCAACATCAGGTGTCCAACCCGGAACCGGATCATATCCTTTCGCGGCTGCCTGCTCCGAATAAAACTCTACCCGACCTGAGGGTGTCTGAAAATGTCCATTCGCGAAAGGGACCTGTTCCGCCTCGGGGATCGCCAGGGGGGCGTAGCCCTCGGTCATCAACCGTTCAAGCGTGATGCCTTCAAGCAAAGGCTCTTGAGCGGCTGTGGCTTCCAAAACCTCGCGAATAATTTCGTGCGCGTCCTGGTGAAGCCAGGGCTCTTGAAATCCCATAGCTGAGGCCAGACTACGCATTACATCCCAATTGCTGTAAGATTCACCCAACGGATCGATCGCGGCGGTATTATACTGGAGAGCGGTATGCCCATAAGGCTTATGAAGATCCTCATGCTCCAACTGGCTGGTCGCTGGCAGCAGAATATCCGCGTAGCGCGCGGTATCGGTCTCAAAAAGATCATGCACCACGGTAAAAAGGTCATCGCGCATCAATCCCTGGACAATCAGACCGGCGTTTGGAGATGAGGCGACAGGGTTGGCGTTATACACATACAGCGAACGAATCGGTGGATCGGCCTCACCGGTAAGGGCCACACCCAGACGGTTCATATTAATTACACGCTGGGCTGGTTGGCTGGCGGGATCGCTGCTATGATCTCTCACATCTGCATCCCAGTGAAACCAGTCGCTTGTGCTATACATAAGACCACCACCCGCGACACCATACTGACCGGTAATTGCCGGCAGACAGCACAAAGTCCGCACCGTCTGTCCGCCATTCGTATGGCGATTAATACCATCGGAGAAACGTAACATGGCTGGAGTGCTGGTAGCATAAAGCCGGGCCAGATCTACAATGGTCTCACGAGTAAGCCCACAAATCTCTGCCGCTCGCTCGGGTGGAAATTGAAGTATCCGCTCCAGCAAAGCCTCCCAACCAAGCGTATGCTCATTTATCCACTGCTGATTATGTAAACCTTCCTGGACAATCACATACATCATAGAGAGAGCCAGAGCCGCATCTGTACCCGGTACTGGCTGAAGATGCTGATCGGCTGAGCGCGCGGTCAGGGTACGGATCGGATCAATGACGATGACGCGCGTTCCATTCCGCTGAGCCTCGCGCAAAAATGGCATGATGTGGGGCGAGGCACTGGCCGGGTTGCTTCCCCAGACCAGCACCAGTTTGCTTTGGAGCAAGGCCTCCGGCGATGGAGCCAGCCGCCCACCAACAACAAGCTGTACACCCTCTTCAGCCGCGCTTCCACAGATCGCACGGTCAAGCTGGCTGGCCCCCAACCGATTCCAGAAACGCGTATTTGTCACAGTACCATGAATCAGCCCCAACGTACCAGCATAGCTATACGGCAGAATGCTCTGCGCATCATTCTGAGCAACCAGATCGCGCCAGCGCCCGGAGATCTCCGCGAACGCTTCATCCCAGCCTATCCTCTTAAACTTCCCACTTCCTTTGGGTCCCACCCGTCTTTGCGGATACATCAGGCGATCGGGATGATACACTCGCTCTAGATAACGATTCACTTTAACGCAAAGCCATCCCTTTGTCACAGGGTGACCTTCGCGTCCACGCAAGTGAACCGCCTTCCCCTGGTCATCCACCTGGATGGTCAGAGCACAGGTGTCGGGACAGTCGTGGGGACAGGAGCCATAAACGGTGCGCAGGGGACGCCCCTTGAGCGTTGTAGAGCCACTGATGGTCATAATAAGCAATGCTCCTTTTTCACAAAACTGTCCACTCGAAAAAAATAGAATGCCACTACAAAATGTTATTCTTGCCAGCTTCCGGCCGAGGTCAGCCAATCAGCAACCTGATCCGCCATCTGCGACACATCGCCCTGACAAGAGGAACTTCGAGGCAGTGAATGCAGGATGATGGAGCCATACTCTTTGGTCACAACACGGCGATCGAAAAGGACAACGACGTTGCGCTGCTCATTGCTCCAGGCGATCCGATTTAAAGCACGCTTGAGTTTCTGGGCCGCTAACGGCACGGTAAAATGGTGCAACTGGTCCGAGATATGCTCGGCGCGGGCCGCCATTAAAGGATCATTCAAAACGGGCATTGGTAACCGCGAGACAATAATTCCTTCGGGAACCTTGTTGATCTCTTCTATTCCATCCCAGAAGCTCCCCGTCCCCAGGAGCACAATCTTTTCTTGCTCCTGAAATAGTTGCCAGAGCTGACGGGGAGAACCATCGACCCCATGCCCCAGGACCAGAATTCCTCGCGCCTCTAACAATGGCTTAATTGCTGAATAGGAACTCCGCAAGGCCGCGTGTGAGGTATAAAGGATCACGGTCTTCCCATCTAGTGAGGTCGCAAGCTGGGCGATCGCGGTATCCAGGTGCCGCTGGTATTGTGGCATATTCGGTTCTGGAACATCTCTGGGTAAGTAGATCAACGTTTGATCTTGATGCTCTATCACTAGAGAAATCGCCGGGCAGGACTCTTGCTCCAACCCCATGCGTCCACGCGCGAAATGGAAATTTCCGTCTACGGACAGCGCGATCCCTGCCAAAACCAGACTTTTGGGAGAGGACTCGTCTGGCAGGAGCAGACGCTTTACCAGAAGCGAGGATTGGGCCAGTTGCGCATACAGAATCGGCTGACTCTCGACGGCTGGCTCGGGACGCCCATCTTGATGGCGGTTTTGATTAACCGCCGGTGGTGGTGGCATACGTAACCAGTACACAGTATCAGTATCCGCGAATGAGAACGCCCGGCGACCAAGATGTTGCAACGCCTGTAAGCGCTGAGCCAGGGCCGCGAATTCCGAGGCCAGCGAGTCTTCCTCCCAGCTCCCGGAGTCCTGCCGCCGCCGCTCTCGCTGACTGGTCAAGATTCTGCGCTCTACATCCTGGAGCAGATCAATCACCGTCTGCAAGCGCTGTGAGGCTTGGTTCCAGGATTGTTCAACCTGGTTCCAGCTTTCCAGTTGGCGCACCTGGGGAGTCAGACGTAGCGGTTGATCCTGACGATCGCCGAAACGCCCATTATGAGATCTCCCATTCCCTTCAGACCGCCCCTTCCCTTTCCCAGTTTCTTGCTGAGCATCTTCCAGCAGGCGCGCGAGCGAACCAAAAAATGCCTCAACTGCTGTACTGGCCTGACGCAGGGACTGGAACCAGTTCAAGAGGCGTGAATCAAGCTCAGCTTTGCCCACCGTTAATGTTCGCGAGAGTCCACCCGGTCCATTCTCACGTATCGAAGGGGCCGCCAGAGCCAGTAAGCCTTGATAGCGGCCCTCCGGTAGATCTGTTCCAGCGGTCTTCAGCATCTCTTGCAAACGCGTCAGATCCAATTCCGCGCTACTCCAACGCGAGATCTCCTCTTCCAACAGGTCAGTATCCAGAATCAGCCGATGCTCAAAATCTTTCAGGAGTGAAGAAGAACTGGAAAGATCATCCAACAAACCGGCGTGCGTAGTCACAACAATTTGAGCAGCCTTCACACGCGCCTCGGCTCGCGCCACAAAACAATAGCCTTTTTTGCGATAGACACAGCGGCTATACATATGATCCGAACGCTTATCGGCTGAGGGGGTGCGCTCATACCCTGAAGAGATGCGCGCCCAGGCCGTCACTTCGTGTGGTAGCAGCGTAAGCTCATTACGTTCCCCGGTTAACGTCTGCTGCGCCCAGAGGCCAAGCTTTGCCATACCCCGCGCCTGCTCAGCCGACATCTCCCCATTGGTGCGCCGCAGAGCCGCTCCAAACCAGCGATGTATACATAAATAGCCGTCCCGCTCAGCCAGATATGCCACGGATAACTGGCTTTTTAATAGACTCTGTAGGAGCGGCAAGGTTTGTTCTACCAGCCGACGCCCTCCCTGGGCGTTCGCACAGGCAATTATCAATCGGGGCAATGACTGGTTTTCAGAAAGATTGGCCTTCACCAACCATTCGAGAATCGGGACCAGCACCGGCGTATAATCATTGCGGCCAATCATCGCCTCTATCATGATGGCAGTTCGATTTTGCAGACATTGCTGGATCTGCTCACGGGCGTTCTCATAAGGTTTAAGACCGGCATCTGTTGGGGTATCAACAAAGGTTTTAACTTGATTTAATACGTTCTGATGCACCTCAGCATCCATAGGGTCTTGAGAGGAGAGAGGGACGGTTGGCGTATCAGCGGTCCGCCCAGAGATCGCAAAAGACAACACCCGTGGGTCCATGCCCAATTGAGCGGCGAACCGATCGCCCAGACTCCCCCGAACTGGACCACGAAAACCATCCCGTTCCTGACGATCCCGCAGTTCCTGCTTAAAGAAATTGAGCAAAGGCCAGGAACGGGGAGCATCCAGCGACGCCAGTTCTTGCAGCAGTGAGGAATCAATCGCATCCAGGCGTGCATGCAAGGCCAGATATACTTCCATCGCTAGAACTGTATCTACCATCGCCCGGTGGCGGTCGGGCGCGACTGTTACATTCAGAGCATGGGCCACCTGCCCCAAATTATAGCTCGGAAGAGAGGGAAGGAGAACCGTCGCGAGCTCAAACGTATCGATTAACGAGTTGGTCCGGGCCAATCCACGCCGACGCAGAAACCCGACATCAAAAGGAATGCTATGCCCAACAATCGGGAAATCACTAAGAAAGGTCTGTAGATTTTTTGAAATCAGCTCAAAAGGAGGTGCCCCAGCTAACTTTTTCGAGGTAATACCAGTGAGGCGCTGCACCCGATAGGGGATAGAGCGCCCCGGCGCAACTAACGTCTCTAATGTATCAATTACTTGAGTACCCTGAAATTTAATCGCGGCTACCTCCACGATTGCGTCCTGTTCGGCATGCAATCCCGTGGTTTCCAGGTCAAGTGCTACCAGAATGGGCGGCTTTTTTGCCATAACAAATCCTTGTGTCTTTTGAGTCTCCGGACGCATTTACGACCCTTTTACCTATGAGAGAGTGTTCGGAACTGAAGGCCATTGCATAAGTAGAGAACGGGCCTCGGCAGCCGCTCGTCCTCGATGACTGATCTGGTTTTTACGTTCAGGGGCAAGTTCCGCGCTGGTCATACCCTCAGAAGGAATAAAGAGGATAGGATCATAACCAAAACCATGCGTCCCACTTGGTTTTTCGGCAATCACTCCCTCCATTGATCCCTCGACAGCACGAGAAAAGCCACCAGGCTCAGCAATCACAATCACACAACGGAAGCGAGCAGTCCACTGTTCTGTGGAAAAAAAAGATAACCGATCATAAATAATCCGAAAACGCTCCTCATAGGGTGTGTTTTCTCCCGCAAACCGCGCGGAGTAGACACCAGGGTCTCCACCCAGAGCATCAATCTCAAGGCCAGAGTCGTCCGCCAGTGAAAGAAGATTACTCGCTTGGGCATAGGCATGAGCCTTCAATGCTGCGTTCTCCCGAAAGGTTGTTCCTGTCTCTTCCACAGTGAGATCACACCCAATGTCCTGAGGAGAAAGAATTCGATACGGTAGATCCGTAAAGATCGCGCGAAACTCTTCTAGCTTATGCAGATTTGTAGTCGCGAGTAGTAGATCACGCATTACTTACTCTATCTAGACTAAGCAGAACCAGATAATAAACAGTATCTTATCATAACCGGTCGGACCTTGTCGAGATCAGATAAGCAAGCACTTCCGCAAAAAAGAACGCCTCCATTCAAATGATATGACGTTCAATTCAGAAGTGCTTTCCGCTTTCTCTCATAGAGAGGGGGTATTTGGAGAATGAACTGGTCTCGTTACACACCCACGAGTGCCGCAACCATATCCAGTAGATCATCCATTTCAAAGGGCTTTTTCAAAACATGAATGCCTCGTTCCCGCAATTGATCAAATGGCAGATTTGAATAACCACTGATCACGATTACAGGCACATTTCGCAGTAACTCCACTCTCTGAAGCCGATCATACCACTCCAGACCCAACATCATGGGCATGCGATAATCAAGCAAAATCAGCGATGGACTTACGAGAGGCGCGGCCTTCAATGCCAGATCTGCCTCAGCAATCCATAAGACTTTATAATCTGTCTGCTCCACCAGCATCTGCTGGATCATATCCCCAATATCGCGGTCATCATCTACAATCAAAACAGATTTTTCATGGGTCATCGGCATATTTCTTAAACCTCATTCATAAGAAAAACAAAAAGATATATACACATAAGAATACAGCTAACACGAATCTTTTTCAGATGAGAATACAAAAAGACCCATAGATATATGAAAATAGGACTTTTAGACCGTCCTTTTCCACATGATATATAACAAGATAAGAGAAAGCAACACGATTCTTTCTACTCTCACCTGAGAACAAAGCTATGTGACGGGCCAAACTCACGTACATAGTGTTGAAAAAAGGTCAGAGCTTCGATACACAACCAGCTTGACCTCGCCATCTCCTCACGTCTTTTCTCCACAGCTATGATGGCTTTTTCTGGCCGACCCGCCGCCACATCATCAAGTACCACCTGAATGATATTGAAAGGATAATGAGCTTCTCTAAGCAAGACGACGACGCGCAGGCGGCGCATCTGGTGCTCGTCGTAGAGGCGGTAACGACTGTACTGCTCACGAAACGGGTGTAGCAAGCCTTGCTGTTCCCAGAAGTGCAGGGCCGAGACACGCACACCAACCTGTTTGGCGGCCTCACCCACTCGCAACCGTTGAGGATTGGAGAGGCTTTGCAAAGAGGCTGTCCCGGCGGCTAATGTGTGTAGAGCAGAAAGTGTCTGCTCTACCTGGAGACGCTTGCTCGCAAGCTCTGCATGGCGCTCGTCAATTGCGGCGAGCGCTATGGGAAGGTTCCCCTGGTGAAGCGCTTGCATAATCGCTGCTGCTCGGGGCCAGCCGTAACCCTGGACCAGACTTCTTAATGTTTTAAGCGCTGTAAGATGCTGCTGTGTGTAGAGACGATAGCCGCTCGAACTTCGCTGTGCCTGTGGGATCAAGCTATTCGCCTCATAATTGCGTACTTGTTGAACACTGATACTTCCAGCCTGAGCGAGATCGTGGGGACGAAGATAGGAATGATCTGTCATGTAAAACTCCCAAGCCCTTTTAGAGACTTCTTCTAATTAGCACACTTCTTTCTACCACATCGAACAGGCATATTGAGCTTTAATGAATGTCTGGTACTCTCATATATATGTTCTCTATCTAGTTTAACCCTTAAGTTGGGCATCTGTGTTGTACAGTAAAAAGGTGATCCAGAAAAAAGCCTGGCCAGCGCGGGATCAAATTGCATGCTCACATCTGAATGAGAAGGTTGCCTCGCGTGAGGCAATGGAAGGGTATTGCCAACATACGAGGTACTACAAACCGATTGATGGAGGGAACTCACATGACTGAAGCGACGTTACATGATGGAAGTATTATTGAGATTGAAATTTATGGTACGGGACCAACTCTGCTCCTACCAGTCAACCCACAGCCGGTAACCGGGAAGCTGGCCGAGCAAATGCGCCAGTATGGTGCTGACCCGGCCCTGGGCCAATCGTTGATTAAAGGGTTGAGCGACGCCTTTCGCGTGGTGGCTTTCGACTATGAGGGACAGTGCCTTCGTCTACCCAAACCGAACACGCTGACACCAAACAATATAACCAACGATCTGTTAACTATAGCCGACGCGGCAGGGGCGGATCGCTTCGCCTACTATGGCTATTCCTGGCTAGCGATGATCGGGCAGCAACTCGCCATCCGAACCGATCGGCTCTCAGCACTCATCATGGGCGGATTTTCACCACTGAACGGGCCATACGAGGAGATGCTCAGTGTCACGACTGCGACCTATGAGATGGCGAACGGCACCCGACCTGTACCGTCGGCTGATGAGTCCGAATGGTCTGACATGTCTTTATCAACGGATCAGACCCGGCAATTTGTTACCCTTTTTCAGGCTCTACAGGGGTTCGATGATCTAGCTGTCCAGGCAAAGCTTACTTGTCCTCGCCTCTGCTTCGTTGGTTCAAAGGATGAGATCCAATACAGCAAAAGTTGGGGGAATGTGCGTGTGAGCTTAGCAGATCCAATCGTACAAGGACAGGCACAACTCTCTACTCTCGGTTGGGATGTGCGAGTGATCGAAGGGCTGGATCATATGCAGGCGATGCAGGCAAAGCAGGTTTTGCCAATTTTGCGTTTGTGGATGATTACTACGTTGAAGTCTAACTGATTTTTTAAAGCACTTCCATCTGGTTGAACCTGATGGGATTGTTTTCTATGAACTTTCTGATAAAACATTTATCTAGACTGGCAGAACCAATGAAAACGGTTCTGCCCTCCTTAGTTCGATTTTGGAAATAGCCAACTTCTGAAATCTCAAAATCTCAAAAAAAACGCTTGACACGTCAGCGGATTATCGGTATAATCCCTGATGTCAAGTGAAGACGCCGGTGTGACTCAGTGGTAGAGTAGCGCTTTCGTAAAGCGCCTGTCGTCGGTTCGATTCCGACCACCGGCTCTTTTTATTTTTGGAGAATGAGCTTCTCCTGGCCGACTATCTCTCTATTCTGTAGAGAGGAAATCGTTGATCAAACTCGCGCAGCATTTTCTCAACCGGGAAAAGATCTGCTTGCATAACCCCTGGAACCATGAGGTTCATGGTGAGAACCTTGCGGTTCAGCTCTCTTAGCTTCTCCTCATACTTTTCCCTCACGGCAAGCACTTCGGCATTAAAAGCCCTTTTCTCACTTCCAAACACCGGAATTCGGCGAAAGCGCAGACGACGCGCCCGATGATCTAGCCGCTGAAGCCTTTGCTGCACCTTCTCTATCTCTGAGCGAATCTCTTTGGACAGCTCTATTTCATGAGGAGCAAAACCATTTTGCTTTAGTAAGCGATAGGCAACGGCTTTATCTCCCGCGTAGAAATTATCTTCCAGGTTCAGGGGTTTCCCGGCTCCCTCCAAATTATCAAAATCGCCTCGCGACTGGGCCTGACGAATTCTCTCCTCTACTTTCGAACGATATATATGATTACGAACCGGTCTGGGTGGCTCCGATTTAATCGTTACCTTCTTCGGGTTCAACTCCCGCCAATCAATAAAATCCATAGACCACCTTAAATGTTACAAACTGGAAGGTTATTTCTCTACAGATTATACCATTTGAAGACCAATTTTTATGTTTACTCCCGGCGGTTCTAGATTAGAAACTACTGAATCGATAGCCATTGATCAATAGCCCCTCGAATGCCTTCGTAGACTTCTTCTAGCGGCAGATGGCGCTCCTTCGCGATCTTCCAGCACTCTTCGTATTCAGGGGCCGCGCTGATTATCTGTTCCCCCATACGCTTGATTTTCACAGGTACATGCCCAAATGGGGTCTCAATCACTTGATGTTGGCGACTGGCTTTTATGCGCTGCATCTGCTGCATTCTTACTCCCAGGGTGCTGGTCTCGGTCAGCAGCAATCGCCCCAGGCGTTCACTATCCTCGACGGCGCAGATGACACTGACCTGGATGGCGGGCCGGTTCTTTTTCATTTGCATGGGAGTATAGGTCACGTCCAGGGCTCCCGCCGATAAAAGTAGGTTCATCAGGCTTCCAATAAGTTCCCCGCTCATATTGTCCAGGTTACACTCGATGACGCTGATCTGATCGCGTTCTACGGCTTCCTGACCCACTTCCGAGCCAGTTGTACCAAGGCAAACACGTAAACAATTTGGCCAATCTAGTCTTTTTTTGCCAAAACCATAGCCCAGTGCCTCGATACTGATGGCCGGCGTCTCGAAGCGGGCCACGGTAGCAAGGATCGCCGCACCGGTGGGGGTAACCAGCTCACCTTCGGCCTGACTGGACCGCCAGGGAGCCTTTACCCGGCGCAGAATCTCTAGTGTCGCGGGTGCCGGTACTGGCAACAGACCATGCGCCATCTGTACATATCCATTGGTCAAAGGCAGCGGCGAGGCATAGATCTGATCAAGATTGAGCTCCTCAACCGCCTGAGCCGCGCCTACGATGTCGATAATAGCATCTACAGCCCCGACTTCGTGAAAGTGGATCTGTTCAACCGCTACTCCATGAATGATGGCCTCAGCCTCGGCCAGCCGCTGAAAAATGGCGAGGGCGCGCTCCTGCACTCTGGAAGCCAGATGAGATTTTTGAATAATCTCTTGAATATCTCTAAGATGGCGCGAAGGCTGATCGTGGTCTGTTACCTCAACATTGAAATAAACGCCGCGAATCCCTTTATCCTCAAAAGGTGCATAATGCAGTCGATATCCAGAGATTGGGAGGGAGGTCAGGGCCGCTTGCAGATGGTCAAACGAGAAACCCGCATGCAGCATTCCTCCGAGAAACATATTTCCACTGATACCCGAATGGCAATCCAGGTAGGCAATTCTGCGTCCCATTTTCCACACTCCAATCTATGAAAGGTAGATACTTTTGTTGAAAGTCTATTCGGGATAGTCTGGAGAGTGCTCTGCCACTCGCGATAGATGCGGCTTCCCACCCTTTCTCTGAAGCTTCTGAACAGGCTCAATTCGCTCCAGAGCAGTACTCAACGCCTGCCGCGTAGCGAACGAAATTTCTTCTTCCTCCGGTATACTTCCCGGCGAAGGTAGACCATGTTCTATCAGATGGTAATAAGCCAGGAAATCCAGCAACTCTACTCGATGTGCAGGATAACGCATCAATAGATCTTCCAGACTCGGCTCCTCGCCAGCCTGCACCTGCTCCAGATATCTCGCTGTGATCTGGAACAATTCCTCTTCAACCTCTTTATGCTCCACAATCTCCGGCTCCTTGCAATTGGGTACGCAGAACCGCCAGACTTTTGCGTAGACGGTTGCGGACAGTGCGATCACTCACCCCCAGTAATTGGGCAATTTCCTTTTCCGAACACTCCTTCCAAAATACCAATAGCACTACCGATCGCAGATGTTCTGGCAATCCAAGCAAGCTCTGTAATAAATCATCCTGCTCCACCAGGAGAAGCTGTTGCGCCGCCTGAGCATCTTCAAGATTCAGCAAAATCGAGTCGGACGCGGCGGACTTTTGCTCAAGCGAGGCCAACATGGTACGGGGCACTCGCCGACTCTGCGTTCTCAGCCGCTCAAACCAGCGTCCCTCCCGCATCATAAATGTGCGGTAAATGTGCTGCCTTTCAAAACGCAAACAATGTAGAAAATTTTGCTCCCAGAATTGCTTTGAAGGATCGATCAGCGCGCGTATCAATCCTTCACAAAGATCTGCATACAGATCAATTATTAAAACCCGTCGCTCTTCAGAGTGAAGAACAATTCTCTTCAAGACTTTTTTTACCCACATCTCATTCTCATCTTGAAGACGCCAGAGAATAATCTCTAGTAATTGATTGCGAGCCACCCAATCCCCTTCTTGGCTCGCGCAGCGCACATATATCACTAATCGCTCTAATGGAACCATGGTTCTAAGCTCAGCAGCTTCATAGATCTGCCAGGGGGGGACATCAAAGGGGAAACGATTTTCAGGGGGCGGTTGCTCACTAGCAACTAGAGGTTGATCCACACTTCCCGTTCTGCGATCTTTCCAGGCACTTGAAAGCCTGAAAGGCAACCTATCAGCGTTCACAGCGTTCCCTCCAAACCAAAACACAACAACGCTCTTAAATTATACGCCTTTTTTATAGTCTAATCAATATATTTATATTCAAATATTTACATACACATGTCAAGCCTATGGGCTGACCTGTCCCTGGCTATCCAGGAGATTACTGCCCGTTTTGATGATATTCAATTGCGTTGCGATACACTTCTATGTATCTTTTCGCTGAAGTGGTCCAGGAATGATCAGCTTCCATGCAACGGCACTGCAAGGTGCGCCAGACATTTGGGACTCGGT
>CAXTTV010000065.1:0-3532 GCA_964247295.1 uncultured Ktedonobacteraceae bacterium
TCCGTCATATAATTCATTTGTTTGCCCCGAGCCCTGCCATTGCGGAAAAAAAAGATAGAGATCCTGGCCTATGTTCTCCATTATTCTTTCGATCCTTTAGAAATACTAATCTTAAACTGCATTACACTTTTGATTCTTACATTTCGAGGACCGATAAGATGTTCCCCGCAGGGTCTATGAACCATGCGATGACCGCGCCTCTCCCCCTCATGATCCCTTTCTCGTCCTGGTTGCTACCTGCATACCTCTCCATCTGAACGCCACGCGCATTCAACTGGTCTACAGCCTTTTCGACATTCTCTACCGGGAAGTTCAGGATGGTGAATGAGGCTGGCTGATGATCAGATTTGGGATAAATCAGAACCGTTCCTCCGCCACTAAGATGCAGCTCTATCATGCCGTTCCGCTCAGTAACTTCCAGCCCAAGGACCTGCCCATAAAACTCTCTGGCTTCCTCTATATCATTCACAGAGAAGCCGGAAAAGGCTTTTGTATCTTTGAACATAGATCTATCATCCTTCTTTTTTCTATTCGTTCATAAAATCACTGTTTCTATAAGGATAACATATTGTTTTCTGAACCTGAATTTTGGGCAGATTAAAAATACAACGTTAGAAACCCGTTTTCGCACTTGATTTTTCCTCCAGAATATGTTATGATTATCCTTGTAAACACGAGGGGCCAGAAAAGGCTCCTCTTTTTTTATGCCTTCCTTTGATAAAAGCCCTCGCGAGATTTTTTTTTACCCACCTGTGACTATCAAGGAGATGCTCCTATGCTTCCTTCCGATACTTCGGCGACAACCTCTACTCCCAACTGGGATACTCTGACTCAGGAGACGACGGGCTTTCTTCAGGCTCTGCTCCGCTTCAATACGACGAATCCTCCCGGCAATGAGGCTCCGGCGATCCAGTATATCGCGGAACAACTCCGATCCGAGGGGATCGAGCCAACGATTGTGGAGTCTGCTCCGGGTCGCGCTAATCTCTGGGCTCGCCTCCCCGGCAATGGCTCTAAACGCCCCCTGATGCTGCTCTCACATGTGGATGTGGTTCCGGTGGAACGCGATCTCTGGTCGGTCGATCCCTTCGGCGGCGAGATCCACAACGGCTATGTGTATGGACGCGGGGCTGTGGATATGAAGTCGATGACGGCGAAGCAGCTCGCACTGATGTTTCAGTTCGCGCGTGAGGCAAGGACGCAGGGGCGTCCTCTGGATCGCGATCTGATTCTGCTGACGGTGGCGGATGAGGAGCAGCAGGGAACGTATGGAGCACAATGGCTGATAAAAAATCGGCCCGATCTGACTGAGGCGGAATACGCTCTGAATGAGGGCGGAGGGTTCGCGCTCCAGGTTGGGAACAGGCGCATCTATGTCTGTGAGACGGCTCAGAAGGGGAGCGCCCACATTCTTTTGACTGCGAAAGGCGATCCCGGTCACGCGTCGGTCCCCCATCAGAATAATGCGATCGTTCGGCTGGCGCACGCGACCACTCGACTGGCCGCCGCTCCTCTGCCCCTTCACGCGACAACGACGATGCGCGAGATGGTGGCGAACCTGACAACGGCTTTCGATCAGCCGCTACGCTCATTGATCCCAGCTATTCTTAATCCGCTGCTCTCTGAAGGTATTCTCCAGGCGTTTCCAGATAAAAATACGGCGAATGCTCTCCGTGCGATGCTCCATAATACAGCAACTCCGACGATTTTAGAGGCTGGGCAGGCCCTGAATGTGATTCCCAGTGAGGCAACGCTTCAACTGGATTGTCGGGTGATCCCCGGTCAGACTGCGGCGTCAGTAAGGGATGAGATTCGGCGCAGGATCGGCGATCCACACATCGAGGTGGAGGTAGATCTAAACTCACCTGGACATGAAAGCTCTTCTAAAACCGAGCTTTTTTCGGCGATCAGCGGCGCGATCGCAACTCATGATCCCGGCGCGATGGTGACGCCCTATCTGCTCCCGGCGGTAACCGATTCCCGCTTTATCGTCCCCAGAGGGGTAACCTCCTACGGCTTCGATCCCATGCAACCTGAGCCGGGCTGGCCGCTCCCACAACAGATGGCCCACAGCCATGATGAACGGATATCGGTCGCGAACCTTAACTTTGGTCTGCGTGTTCTTTATGATACGATATCGGCGATAGGCAGATAACTATACAATAGTTGTGAGGTCAACAGCAATGCTGTGAGATATCACACAGCCAAAGAACCGGCATTGCTGTATCTTTAAGAGAGTAGCCTTGCTTACATATCCTTGATATTTTCTCAATATATTATTCAAAAAAATTTACGTTGGGATCTGGAGGATCTTTATGGCGACCCACTCTCACCTTACAAGCGGCAAAAAGATTGCTCAGGCGCTCTCTCTTCTGCTTTTGCTCGCCCTCCTGGCTGCCTGTAGCGATAATTCGGCTGGTCAAAATTCACAGCCAACTACTCCCGCGAATACGAACCAGCTTGTAAAACTTGATCTCGGCATTCCAGAAGATGCGAAAAAGTCTCCAACAGCCGGTGAGCTTCCACCCGATACGTCGATGCACATTGATATCACCTTCCAGGCAAATCAGGAACTGCTGAAAAAACTCGGCGACCAGAAGGGCGGCACCTCAACAGATCTCGGTACGATGGCCGATCAGATCGGGATCAATCAGCAGCAATATCAGCAAGCGAAATCCTTTTTCGGCATCCAGGGCGCTACGCTGAAGCTGAACCGTCTGCACACAAATCTAGCGATTACCGCGAAGGCTTCTACATTCTCAAAGCTGCTGCATACCCGCTTTCTTTATCATCAATATCAGGATCGCAAGTTTTTTGCCCCAAACTCTGATTTGATGCTGCCGAAAGGGATCGCCGACCGTGTAATCGGGATCAACGGTCTGGACAATTATAGTGCCCCACCAAAACCTGGTACGACAAATCCTGAACTGTAGTGTGTCATATACTAAAGGATCGTAATCTACCATGATAAGTCAGCGATCCTTTAGTGTATTTTTCAGCTAGTGAAGGAGCAAAAAGCAGGTGGAGACGGAGATCCTCGATATTTTTGATGAGCAGATGTATCTCATAGGGACAGAGGCTCGCAGTATCATTCACGAACGCGGACACTGGCACCAGACGTTCCAATGCTGGCTAGTACAAGACGAAGGATCTACCCGCTATCTGCTTTTCCAGAAACGCGCTCCAGTCAAAAAAGATTGGCCGAATATGCTAGACATTACAGCCGCCGGCCACCTTCTGAGCGGCGAGTCTCCAAAAGACGGCGTTCGTGAACTTCAAGAGGAACTGGGCCTGAACCTTATGTATGAGGATCTCCTGCCGATAGGTATCATCAGACAGGAGATCCTGGTTCCCCCTCTGATTGATCGAGAATTTTGCAATGTCTATATGTATCGGCTCTCAGCCCCCGTTCACTTCACGCTTCAGGTGGAAGAAGTTAGCGCGATCTTCAAAGTCGTTCCCTCTGATCTCTCCATGCTTATTAATCGTCAAAAACTACGTATCCCTATTTATGACTATACGACACCTCAAG
>CAXTTV010000065.1:3542-4334 GCA_964247295.1 uncultured Ktedonobacteraceae bacterium
GTCTCGATGATTTCTGCCCTCACAGCCAGAGTTATTATCAGACGATTATTGAAGCCGTCCAGTCTTTCTGATAAACGCGCCGCACGAACAATCTTTCGCAAATTGGGCCGCACACCCATTGAAGCTAGATAAAGAGTCTTCTCCTTAGCATAATCCTCCCTATTGATTCTTAGGCATTTAAATGGTATACCTTAAGAAACAGAGTCATCATCTCTATTACATAAACGTATCGTAGGTAAATTTTAATGGATGATATTGATCTGCGTATTTTAGAACTGCTCCATCAGGACGGACGCATCTCTCATGCAGCGATCAGCAAAGAGATCGGGCTTTCCGCCCCCTCGGTCTATGCCCGAATCCAAAAGCTGGAGCAGGATCGGGTCATCACGGGCTATACGGTTCTGCTCGATCCTGAGAAGATCGGTTACCCGCTGACGGCCTTTATTCGCGTGACGTTAGGTGCGGACGCAAAGGAAGCGGAGGCATTTGAAAACCTCATTCTTCAGGAGCCTCAGATTGTGGAGTGTCACGATGTAGATGGGGAAGATTCCTATCTGCTGAAGATCCGGACAACCTCTCCTCAGGCTCTGCGAGGTCTGATAGCCCAGATCCGGGGTCTTCCGCATGTACAACGCACGAGTACAACAATCAGTTTACTAGCCATCAAAGAGAGTGGGGTTAACCGTCCCCTCTTGTCAGTTGAGAAAGAAGAATAAGGATGGATACGACGACTACCAGTTCGGAAAAAGAGCTCTTTGGGCTGACGCTCTCTACCCATCGCCGCAATCAAGT
>CAXTTV010000065.1:4344-22663 GCA_964247295.1 uncultured Ktedonobacteraceae bacterium
CTATAATCTGGGGCTCGACCTTTCTGGTAGTTCAACGAACTATTTCTTTTATCGGACCTTTCTCTTTTTTGACGCTACGGTTTGGAATTGGTGGGCTGGGACTGGTCGCTCTTTTCCATCGTCGATTACGACACATCACTCGTCAGGAGCTACGGGCCGGCCTGCTTATTGGTATCTTCCTTTTCGCAGCCTATGCGCTTCAAACCTGTGGCCTGCAATATACGACAAGCAGCCGGGCCGCTTTCCTGACGGGACTCTATGTCCCCTTTGTTACAATTCTCTCCTCGATGCTTTTGCGCCAGCGCTCCGGCCTGATGGCAATCATTGGTTTAGTCCTTTCATTTGTTGGATTAACGCTGCTCTCGGTAAATGAACATTTCTCGCTGGCCTTTAATCTGGGAGATCTGCTAGTGATCGGTTGCGCGCTGGCAAGCGCGCTGCATATTGTGAGCATCAGCCGCTTCGCTCCCAAAATGGACCCGGTAAATCTCTCGGTGATTCAGATCGGCCTGACAGCTCTGCTCAGCCTGCTATCGATCCCTCTTAACCACGAGGCGATCGACTGGCCCTCGTTGCCGGTCTGGGGCTCGGCACTTTTCATGGGGCTAATCGCGACCTCGTTCTGCCTGCTACTTATGAATTGGGTTCAGCGCTTTGTGAGCAGCACGCAAGCAACCCTACTCTATGCGCTGGAACCGGCCTGGGCAGGCGTCTTCGGCTATTTCGCCGGTGAACTATTTACGCGGCAATCAGCTTTTGGCTGCGCCCTGATCTTCCTTGGGATGATTGTTGGGGTGGTACGCCTGCCCAGAGGAAAACGGACCAGGCTCTCGGAAGAGATGCCGATCCGTCCCCTGGAAGAGGCCGAGCTCTAAAGTAAAACCCATCCTTGCCGATTATAATAGACAACATTGTCCACCCTGGCTTCAACGATGAAACAAGGTGGACAAATGGCCTCAGATATTTCTCTCATCAGATTTAAATATATATATTCCTATGTTTGATTTATAAAATATTTTCGCTAAAATTGCTGCAATACAAGCAACTTTTTGTGCGATCGCACGTATAGTAGATAGGCCTTCCATGTAGTCTGTACTTTTAGGTAACCTGGTGGTTTATAAGGGGAGGACGGTTGTGGAAAGTAACAAGAAGGTCGATGGCGTTTTTGAGGGTGGAGGCGTGAATGGAATTGGTCTTGTAGGCGCGGTCTCGGTTCTGGAAGAGTCTGGCTATGAGTTTGTGAATGTCGCGGGAACTTCGGCTGGTGCGATTGTGGCGGCTCTTGTTGGGGCTGGCTATTCGGCGGCTGAGATGAAAAAGATTATTGCGAACCTGGATTTTCGTGCTCTAACTGATGCTCGCTGGACCGGACATATTCCGGTGTTAGGCGGGGTGCTGGATGAATTTCTTTACAAAGGGCTGTATAAGGGCGACGCTCTCCTCAATCTTATGCGTGATCTCCTCTCGCAAAAAGGTATTCGTACCTTCCGTGATCTGATCTGCCCTGACGCTTCCGAGGAGCGCTTCCGCTTCAAGATCAGGATGATCGCTTCGGATGTCTCACTGGGTCAGATGCTAGTCCTTCCACAAGATATCCAGGCGTATGGAGTAGCACCCGAGGATCTTGAGGTGGCGTTGGCAATCCGCATGAGTATGAGTATTCCGTTTTTCTTTCAGCCGATAAAAATGAAGAACAGCTACATTGTAGATGGCGGTCTGCTCAGCAATTTTCCAGTTGAAATCTTTGATTCAGATGGCCCACCTCAATGGCCGACTTTCGGTATCAAGCTTGTCTGTGATGATGAGATTGACCCTAAGTCACTTGTACGACATCCAATTCATGGACCGTTTTCAGAGCTGTTCGCGCTTTTCTGGACCGCGATGGAAGCGCACAATGCTTACTACCTGAAAAACGATAAATTTGTACGCACAATCCCTGTTGAAACCCACCACATCTCTTCAATTGACTTTAATCTTAGCCCGGAGAGCAAAGAGGAGCTGTATCAGTCTGGTCGTCAGGCTGCGACAGATTTTCTGGCCCGCTGGAATTTTGAGGCTTACAAGTTACTGTACCGTAGCGGTCTGCCTTCACCCACACGTACGCAGCAGATTCTGCTTTAACCCGCATCAGGGCGAGAGTCAAAGTGCTCTCGCCCCTTTTTACTACTCAGAATAGGGAAGATCTCCGCGCAATGGCACTTTGCCGACCCTCTCCAAACGCACCTCTTCATGCCGAACCGGCTCCACCACCCGTTTGGTCTCCTGAACAGTCTCTTTACGAACACGAATCTCTTCAGCTACGACAGTCTGTTTTAAGATCTGGACTCGTTCCTCATGGACAAGAATCCTGAGGCTTCCATCTCCATGCAATACGTCATCACTCGTTAGATTTGGATCTACGGCGTTCGCCGTTTGATTATTGACCGCTAATGGCGAATTCATCATGGGGTCGTAACCAGGCGTACCTACCGATTGACCGGTCGCGGGATTAAAACCGGCAGAGTTCAACGGCTCTCCCGTCGCGCGATCATAGTTCGGCGTGGGCTGTCCGCTGAGAGCGTTCCCAGCCTGAGTATTTACGGCTCCGGATAATTGGCTCGTAGGCGTGACCTCTCCATTGCGGGGCAGGCGCTCAATTGTCACCTCTTCGCGCGTCACGGGAACAGTAAAGGTCTGCTGCTCTGTAATCACGCGCTTGTGAATACGGATCTCCCCGACATCAACCGTATATTTCTGAACATACGGGACCTCTTGGCGCACTTCAATCGTCTGCTTACCACCCTGTTGAAGCGGCACAAACACGTTAAAAGCTCCATACCGATGCAGGATATCACGCGTCTCTAACTCATGCCCCTGGATTCTGGCAACAACAATAGATGATCCCGCCTCCAGCTCATGATCATACGTCTGGCGTTGATCCTGAGGCATATCAAACTCGTTAAGATCATCTACTGGCCCGGTTGTGGCTTCCTGCCGCTCTGAGAAGGCATTTCTCAAAGAGTTGAGAAAACCACCAGAACTTTTCCCTAATATATGCGTGCCTTCGTTTCCCCAACTCGTGCGATTGAGTTCGGCAACGGCCTGTTCAGCCAGGCTACGATCTCGGAAAACGCCCAGAACCACAGATCGTCTCTCTATCGCCATAGCTATCTCCTCTTTGCAACGGGATCTCTTGAAAAAAACACTTCTGCATTCACACTATTCGTCTATAGACACGTGGTGTAGTTCAAAAATGTGACAATTTTTGTAATTAGAAGCAATTTCTAGCTATAGGAATGAGAAATCTCCTCCCTTGTGGCTGCCAGGAGGTTAAAGCTTTCCTTTCAACGAAGAAACAATAAACCAGACAATATGGTATCAAAACCAGTGGTTCTGCTTAAATTAATTTCAACAGGAATACTGTTGACGATTTTAAAAGTATGTATCCATTTGGCCGCTGGCATACGTTATAAGGGTGGGTATAACAAGAAGAAAAGCGTTCTTTTGATAGAGCTGCACCTCCGCTTTTCTTTTGATTTAAGAGAGCGGGTACAGCTAAAAGGAAGGATTTTTCAAATGGCTGATGAGAATAAAGATTTAGGAACACAGGGAACCGAAGACGGCCTTAAGGGCAAGCTTAATCAAGCTGGTGGTAAAATTCAAGAGAAGGCTGGCGAGTTGACCGGCGATAAGAGTACCCAGGCGAAGGGTGCGGCCAAACAGGGTGAGGGCAAGCTCCAGGAGGCCGGCGGAAACGTAGAGAAGAAGATCGACGACGCCCTCAAATAAGCCTCTATTAGATCAAAAAGCAGGAAGGTTTTCTACGAGCCTCCCTGCTTTTTCTTTTACCAATAGAGCATGATTATTCTTCTGTGCCCCTTCTATTGAGAGACTCAGAGGGCTGCGCTCTGCTTCCTACCGCGCATCAGCCACCAGATGCCACCCATAATCAAGCTCTGTAATAGAACATAAGGCACCAGGGACCAGGAACCTAGATTCTGGGCCAGCGTGCCAGCCAACCAGGGGAAAACCGCGATCCCAATAATGCTGAACCCAACCATTAAGCCCATGGCTCCGGCTACCATTCGCTTGGGCAAAATATCTGGTAACCACGCGATCGTCGTTGGATAAATCGGTCCAAGGAAGACACCAACACAACAAAATCCGACTGCGGCTACAAGACCCAATGGCACCTGCCAGATCAGATATAACATCAGGAGAGTCCCACCAATGCAGAGATAGATAAGGTTGCGTTTCCCAATGTTTAAACGCTCAGCAAGATTATTTAAGAGAAAACGCCCCATAGTTAGACCTAGCCAGTAACCGCTGACAATCCAACCCGCCAGTAACGCTCCCTGATGCCTTTGCTCCAACAAGAAGGTGTAGATCCAGTTTCCCAAACTCGCCTCTACACCACAATAGACTAGTAAGAAAAGTGTTCCTAACCAGATAATCCCCATGCTCCACAGTTCTTTTTGAGAGGCAAATTCAATAGTCTGTTCGCTCCCTTGATTATTTACTAGCTCTGGCTGTTTAAAGAAAATCGCGATACTAATAACCAGAAGCAGGATGAGCGCGGCCCAGATAAAATAGGGCGTGTTCCAGGACCAGCTCAAGGCGAGAAGGGCCGAGGTAATAATCGGCCCGATCAGTGCACCAATACCGTAAAAGGCGTGTAGATAATTCAGTAAGGCGGTGTTACGTGGTAAGGATGCGATATAACGGTTTAAACCGGTCTCTAGCATCCCAATTCCCAACCCCTGAAATAACCGGAGCATTAGAATAATCGTGAAGGGTGGCCTGAACGCAAACACGAGATTGCCGATGAGAAAGGCTGATGTTCCCGCAACCAGAAACCAACGCTCGCCCAACTTCGCCATTAGCGGTCCACTGCTGGTTGCGGAGAGAAAGTAGCCAAAGGCCGAGGCAAAGAAAATAAGCCCAACAATGGACTTGCTGATCCCATAATAAGCACTTAAACTCGGTAAAATCACTCCCCACGAACCACTAATAATGCCAATCATAACCAGGCCCGAAAACGCGACACTGATACGAGAGCGCTCCGATGATGAAGATTGCATGTCCATACGGTTCCTTTCTCCCCTATCTATTTCCCTTGTATATCCATCATTTACTCTATCACATTTAGCAGGCCCGTTCTCTTCGGCAGATCTTGACTTTGGGTATTAGGGCGTGCTAATATTCTTGTAGATACATCGGATACTTATTGAAAGCCTCCTGCGAAGGGGAGAAAATTATGAAGATCTTTACTAATATAGAGTGCGCTCATTGTCATAAAAATCTGTCGAGCTGGACAGCGAATACTTGCACACAATGTGGGTCTAAAATCTGCGGAAAACATGCGCAACATATCCGTTACGCTCACAAATATGTGCTTTCTTCCCTTTGTTGCGCTTGCGCTCAGACTGAAATGTTGAGCACACAACAAGAGCCCGCTCGAACACCTGCTATGATCTAACTCAAGAACAGTCACGATCCTCCTGGGATTGCCACTTCTCTCCTCTTCCTTCTTCCTCTAAAAGAAAGAAGGGGAGAGATAACTCATGAAAATCCCATAAATTCCTCTTGACTTAGAGCACGCTCTAAGTTTTATACTCTCCTCATGGACATTGAACTACTCACTATTGAGCAAGTCACAAAGTCCACTGGCCTGAGTGGGCATACCTTGCGCTATTATGAGCGGATAGGCTTAATTGATTCTATCGGTCGCGCGACAAACGGCCATCGCCGCTATGCCGTGAAAGATCTTGCCTGGATTGAGTTCTTGATGCAACTGAGAGCTACCGGCATGCCTATTCGTTATATGCAAGAGTTCGCGATCCTCCGACGACAAGGGGATAGCACTATCGCTCAACGACGCGCTCTCCTGGAAAACCATCGGCAGATGGTTCAAGCACATATTGAGAAACTTGGCCACGATCTGGATTCTATTAGCCAGAAAATTGATATATATCAACAGATGGAGGAAAATTATGACAATGACCAACGATAATACTCGTTATGAGCGCGGTCTGAAAAAGCTCGTCGAGGTAGACGGACATGAAGGTCAGGAGGTGGTCAGCCGCCTTGGCGATCTTGGACGATATATCGTTGAATTTGCCTATGGTGATATCTACTCTCGTACGGGTATGAGCCTCCGCGAAAAAGAGATTGTGACAGTCTCTGTCCTGGCGGCTCTAGGGGGCCGCGAGCCACAACTGCATATCCATATGCAGGCCGCTCTGCGCGCGGGAATCACTCCAGAAGAGATTGAAGAAATTATCTTACAAACCATCCCTTATGCAGGGTTCCCCACCGCTATCAATGCGATGAATGTGCTCTCTCAGGTAAAAAAAGAGGTACAAACTGAAAAGTAGTGTGGACTTAGAAGCGTCCAGTTAATCGCTAGAGGTCGATGGCCTGTTCCTACTCCTTGCTCTTAAAAGATCCCTTTCTAAAGCAAAATTCTACCATCGACCTCTTACGACGCAACTAACGCAACAAAAATCTAGCTCTTCGGCTTCTGATTGTAGATGGCGACGGCTTTCTCTAAGAATTTCGCCTCTTCTTTACTATACGGCAGACTGATTGGCCGCTCCCCTTCTGGCATTTTCTCCACTTTATTCCAGTAGTTATTTAACCCCTTCGCGATACCAGCATCCCTATGGGTAAATTGCTGAATCAGACTTTGATAGAGGGCCGCTACCACTTGAGCATCGAGATCGGCCGGGTCCTTGCCTTCGTTGACCAGACGGTTTAACTCTGAGGAGACGGTCGCCCATTGCTGGCTAACGCGCTTTTGATCCTCTTCAGTGAAGTTTTTGCCCCGCTCGGCCAGCTTCTGGCGATCCTCTTCGGTGTAGGACGAGCGGCTAAGATCATTCATCTGCTGCAATTGCTCTTCGGTAAAGTATTTTTTTGCCCAATCGCTGTTCTGTGTCATTTGCATAACCTGAATCAGGTGTATAATTTGCTCCCAACTATACTGATCTTTCTGGATGAGCGCTTCTGTCCTCTCCAGGGCCTTAATTACTATCTCCAATTGCTCCTTTTTCTCGTGCATCATCGCTCTCTGCTGTGCCAGCGATTCTTGCAGTTGCATGGGATCAACCCGCAAACAGAGCCGGATCTCCTCTAGAGAGAAACCAAGAAACTTGAGCGCGAGAATCCGCTGAAGCCGGATAAAGTTCTCTTCAGTATAGAGCCGATATCCCGCTTCCGTATAAGCTGAGGGCGAAAGCAGCCCGACTTTATCGTAAAAGCGCAGGGTGCGAATGGAGACCGAGGCTCTTTTGGCAAACTCTCCTGTGTAGTAGGTGTGCTGACTCAGGTGCTGCCTCCTTTCTGAAATTCAGTATAAAGAATGACGTAACGTCATAGTCAAGCCTTCAAAGAAACTTTAGAAACAACAAACTATTTCTTTACAAGTTCTAGAGAAATACGCAGTATATTTTTAATAGGCAAGGCTTGAATAAAAAAGCAGAGAGGACGAAAGGAGATTTTCATGAGAGACGAACAGCAAGAGCTTCTGGCTATGCTCCTGACATCCATCTCTTTATTTCATGCAGTCAGCGCCTATCAACGCTGGCTGTACCATAAACTTGATCGCATGCAATGGGAAAGCAGGATTATTGAAACTGCCTGTGGACCAGTTGAATGCTGTGTCTACGGAAGCGGACCGGCTGTACTGATCAATCATGGTTCGCCCGGCGGCTACGATCAGGCGCTGGCGCTGGCCCAACTGATTGGCGGTCAATATACCTATATTTTACCATCGCGTCCCGGCTATCTGCGTACGCCTCTGGCGAGCGGCTCAACTCCAGAGGAGCAGGCTGATCTCTACGTGGCTCTGCTGGATACACTGGCAATACCCCAGACGGCGATTATTGGCTTTTCCGGCGGTGGACCCTCGGCATTACAGTTCGCGCTTCGTCATCCTGATCGCTGTCAGAAGCTGGTGATGATTAGCGGTGTGGCAAAACATTACACAGAAGAGGAGGTCAGACAGAAGATCCCTCCCTGGCGGCGCTCCCTTATGCGGGTACTGGCCCGTCTGGTCGCGCTCGATCCCTTTCTCTACCTGGTTTTTCCTCTGGCGCTACTCCTTCCAGGCGGATCAGCCTCTATAGATCTTTTTAGCTCCTCAACGCTCTACCGCTTACGTAAAACCGGATACGAGAATGATCTTCTTCAGTTTGAGGCTCTCACAACCTATCCTCTTGAGGAAATCCGCGTGCGCAGCTTGATTATCCATGGCACCACTGATACCGAGGTTCCTTTTGAACACGCGGAACAGATGATCACAACGATCCCCGGAGCACAGCTTCTAGCGATTAAAGGTGGAGACCATACATTGCTGTATACGCATTCAAAAAGCCTTTTACGAAAGTTACGCCCTTTTCTCCAGAATTGAAACATTGAAAAGATGACCTTGCTTTCTCTGTTCACTTTGGAATAGAATAAGAAGGGTTACTGTTGTATTCAGGTAGAAAGCTTAGACATCTCTCTCTGTACACACAATCTCCTCTTCCTCTCTCTTCCACCAATCATTTTACCCGAGTATAGTATTGCATACGCTCTACTCCGATATGTTTTCCTATCCTGAAAGGATTATCCTTTTCTTATGTCAAATAACAATAACGCAACGTATACTATAGCGTATTCGCCAGAGTCTCCTGAGAGTCTTGAGGGCCAGATCAGGCAACGTACCCCTGACGTTTCCGAATATCAGGATGTTGCTCCAGGCGAGGGCATTCTGGATATTATGGAGGATGGCTTTGGCTTCCTCCGCCAGGATCGCTTTCTGCCCGGCCCACGTGATATCTATGTCTCGGCCTCACAGATCCGACGCTTTGGTCTCCGTCAGGGCGATCAAGTAAGCGGGACTACTCGCCCACCTAAGGAGCGCGAGCAGTTCGCGGGCCTTCTCCGGGTAGATGCGATTAATGGCCTCGATCCCGATACTGTCAGGAACCGACCTCGCTTCGAGTCTCTCACTCCAGTCTTCCCTTTTGAGCACTTAAATGTGGAAACCACCGACTCTAACCTCTCGGGCCGCCTGATCAATCTAGTCTCGCCTATCGGTCGCGGACAGCGCGGCCTGATTGTCGCTCCTCCTAAGGCGGGTAAGACGATACTGCTGAAATCGATTGCCAATGCGATCACCCAGAACCATCCAGAGGTACATATCATTCTGGCGTTGATCGGTGAGCGTCCCGAAGAGGTAACCGATCTCAGGCGCTCAGTACAGGGTGAAATTGCTTACTCAACCTTTGATGAATCGACACAGACCCATGCATTTCTCTCGGAGATGGTGCTGGAACGCGCGAAACGTCTGGTTGAGAGCGGGAAAGATGTCATAATTCTGCTTGATAGTCTGACACGCTTGAGCCGGGCATACAATCTACTGGTTGAGTCCAGCGGTCGGACGCTCTCCGGTGGCCTTGATCCCAGCGCGATGATTATCCCGAAACGCTTCTTTGGTGCGGCCCGCAAAATTGAAGAGGGTGGGAGCCTGACGATTATCGCAACCGCCCTGGTCGATACCGGGAGCCGTATGGACGATGTGATCTATGAGGAGTTCAAGGGAACTGGCAATATGGAGCTGGTGCTCAACCGCAAGCTGGCAGAGCGCCGCATCTTCCCCGCGATTGATATCTCGCTCTCCGGTACGCGCCGTGAGGAGCTCCTGTACGATCAAGACACGTACCACGCGGTAGTGACGATGCGCAGGATGTTTGGACAACTCTCTGACCAGCAGGGGCAGGAGGCAATGGAGGCACTGCTCCAGCAGATCTCTAAAACCAAAACCAACAAGCAATTTTTGGGAAACTTGCGCAACCTCTAGTTTTTCTCACTCTTTTCTCAGAACGAGTATGGCTGGCTGCGTGATATGATGAAGATATCAGGGCCACTGCTCAGCTTGTTTAGAAAGGAGTCTGGCTTTGTTAGAATATCTTACAACGTTGTTCAGCTATAACGCCTGGGCTAACCAACAGGTTCTTCAGGCCGCTGAACAACTAACAGTTTCAGAACTTGATACTCCGGTCCAGATTGGCCACAGCACGATCCGCAGCACTCTGGTGCATATCATTAATGCGGAATGGCTCTGGTCCTCTCGTTGGCAGGGCGTCTCTCCCACCTATCGACTTGATCCCGATCATTTCCCGACGATGGCCCCGATGATGGCTCGTGAGCACTTGGAACAAAAGCATATAGAGGAGTTTCTTTCTGACTTGAAAGAAGAGGATCTTTACCGTGACCTTTCCTATAAAAGTACACAGGGCGAGCTCTCCAGCATTCCCCTCTGGCGATTAATGCTCCATATGATCAACCATAGCACTCAGCATAGAAGCGAGGTAGCGTTGATCCTGACTGAGCTGGGGTACTCTCCGGGCGAGCTTGATCTACTTGAATATTACTATATGAAATAAGCTCCCTGATGCTACTGTTCTCTCACTGTTATTGAGGAAAACCTGACCTATAGGAGTACAAAAACGGCAACCACGTTGTAGCTGTTCGTCCGGACGGTCGCGACCCGGAGGTTACCTCGATTCTTCAACGCAATGGTGGCTCATCCTACAAAAAGTAGATCCCCCTTTTAATTCATCAAAAGAAACGGCGTCCAATCTGGTGTCGTTTCTTTTGTTTCTCCCATTTAAACTAGAAAATTTCCTGGAACCTGAAAATACTCCTCTCAGACATCGTAATATATAATAAACTCTATAAAGACACCTGTACACTTTTTAGAGACTAGATTGAGAGGAATGCTATGCTACCCCTATCGAATCTGACACACAAACAGTTCAGCACACTAGTGGTGGTTGACATTGAGGCGACCTGCTGGGAGAAAACCCGGCCTGAAGGACAAAAAAATGAGATTATCGAGATCGGCTTCTGCTTTCTAGACATTCCCACACTCAACGTCTCTGAAAAACAGAGCATTCTTGTCAGGCCAACGCACTCAACGGTGAGCACATTCTGCACCCAATTGACCACCTTAACACAGGAACAACTTGAGCGCGATGGCATTCTTTTTTCAACTGCTTGTTCACATCTGCGCAACAAATTTAATACTCATAAGTTTAGTTGGGCAAGTTACGGAGATTACGATCGCAAGATGTTCGAGAAACAGTGCCAGGCATCAAACATCCCTAATCCCTTTGGACACTGGCACCTTAACGTAAAATTGCTGACAACCCTCTGCCTGGGTCTCTCACAGCAACCGGGGATGGCCCAGGCTCTGCATCTGCTGGACCTTCCACTTGTGGGCACACATCACCGTGGGGATGACGATGCCTGGAATATTGCTCATATTACGGCGAAGCTGCTCGCTGGGATGCGGAATGAGATCGAAGAGGCTCAATAGCTATTTGCCCAGTCCAAAGTTAAGGGGTATATTTAATAGATTAAGCAAGGCGACAAATGCTGGAGCCAGCAGCAGAGCCGGTAACATATTCGCGACTTTGACTTTCAAAACACCCAAAATGTTCAGTCCCAATCCCAGTAGAATCACGCCACCGACAGCCGAAAGCTCAATCAGCCTGGGCTGAAGGGAAAGCGCGAGCGCGGGATTAGAGATCAGCAGCGGCTTGATGAAACCTGCCAGCAGCGTTATACCACCTTGAACAATCAGGATGGTTGCCCCTGAGAACAGCACACCCCTTCCCAGGCTGCTGGCAAATACGATAGCGGAAAAACCATCCAGGATCGCTTTGATTGCCAGCAGACTAAAATTTCCAGAGAGACCATCGTTGATCGCCCCCAGAATTGTGAGCGGCCCTACACAAAATTGCAGGCTGGCGATCACAAAAGCAGCCGTAAAATCTTGCTGAGCCTCGGGTCGCTCAAACCGGCGCTTCAGCCAGTCCCCCAGCCGATTAAGTCCCAGATCAATGTTGATCAGCTCACCAATCACGCTACCAATTACAAGAGACAACAATGGTATCAGGGCATTCTCGGTCTTTAATCCCGAGCCCATCCCAAGGACCAGGGTTATTAACCCAATCGAGTAGACCACAATCTGCCGCACCCGCTCTGGTAGGCGGTCCCCAATGAGCAGTCCCAGAAGGGCCCCGATAATCACAGTTCCAAAGTTGAGTAACGTTCCCAGAAACGGAATGCTGACTGAGGCCGGCTGCGCTAGCTGTAGTGCCAATATCATCTATTTTTCCCTGTTCATAAAAATAGATAGAAGCTCACACCTGGCGGGTGTAAGCTTCTGTTCCGCTAATAGAAGTTAGCCGATCTGCCCACTATCCAACAGTTTTTTGAAATAGGTCCAGGAGGTCTCGTTTGGACGTGTAAAGGTCTCTGGTGACCTCTGATACTCTGGATGCTTGTCTTCAACGTAGGCTCGCACCGGTCCAGAAAGATCTGTATATCCGTCAGGCAATTTATACCCCCGGCACTGATAAACCAGGTTGCCTGGATAGTCCCCCAGCTCCATCCACGGGAGCCAGGGGCCAACTCTTGTCCAGGAAATATGGCAGGGAACCGAACTCTGCTGCGGATCTTCCAGACTTGTGCGAGCTCCATAAAATTGGAACATCTCTATCCCTTGATAAAGATCACTCTGAGAGTATTTGGGATACTGCTGACGGGGCAATGCCGAGGGATAAATCAGCGGGATCTCCAGGTACCAGCACATCTGGTCGCCATCCAGATCGGTAAAGGGTATTCCGAACGGTCCTCGTGGCCCATTCAGAAGATACTCCTGATTGACAGGATCATTCCAGACATGAACAATCGACACTTCCTTCTCTGTAAAAGGGTTCTGCCAACGCTCAATAATTGTTCCTGTCATCGGTTCTTCATATAGAGAGACCTCACGAGAAAGATGCTGATACCCACCCTCGACATGCACAATCCTACTCACATTGTATCCCTCGAAATCAAAAAGATGTCTTCCCCTCTGACCAGGGATCATACTATAAATTCGTCCAGACCACCAGATCACAGTGTCCTCTGGCTGCGACGAGGCACGTAGTTTCACAAAGGCATCTAAGTTCGCTCGCGGTTCAGTAAAATCAATCAAAACAATCCTACTCCTTTAGCAACATCTTCTATCTCACGCCTTTGATCCGATGTACAAAAATTCCACTCAATGCCGAGAGAAGCGCGGCCACAATAAATAAGACAGTATAGGTATGGAATGTAGTGAGCAGAGTCGCTGCTAGAATCGGTGAAAGGAGTTGCGGCACGCTCAGTGCCAGACCAATAATGCCCAGATCGCGCGCGCGGTCATTTACTGAAGGCAACACCTGTGTCGCCAGCGCCGTATCAACCGCAAAAAAACCACCATAGCCTGCCCCGAGTATGGCAGCACAGATCTGCACACCTGTCCAGCTCGGCAGGATCACCGGCGTTAACAGGCCTAGCGCAACCAAAATCGCTGAAGCCATAACAACCGGCTTACGCCTCTGAAGTCGATCAGAAATAATTCCAGCGACAAACGAAAAAACAATCAATGCAACAACTTCAATGCTTTGAAAGGAGAGCACCGCCTGATCTACAGTCTTCCCAGGAAACAGACGATCATAATGCAAACCGTCTTTTAGATAATATTGGAGATAGGTAGCGAATGCAAAATACCCTAAAAATAAAAGGAACCGGGTACCTAGAGCCCAGGAAAAATCCGGGTACTTGCGCGGGCTGATCCAGAATTTCGCCAGAAAAGGACGCACACGAAACAGGGCAACCTCGCTCTTCGCGAGTGGACGGTCCTTGAAAATCAGCGAGAACAGCACCACACCGATCACTAGAGCTAGCAAGAATACATAATAGGCCGAAAGCTTATTGTTCTTTAAGACTACCGCCACCAGGATACTCCCCAGAATCGCCGCCAGCGAGACCGCCAGCCCAACATAGCTAGAGATTAGTCCCCGCTGACGCAGTGGCACCACATCAGGAATCAGGGCCTGGAGCATTGTTAAAATACTGTTCGCGAAGAACTGCACTATAAACCAGCCGAGAATCAACATCCACAGCGCAGAAGCGTTCGCTAGTAATACAATCGCTAGCGCTATGAATAGCGTACTTAAAAGCATCCAGGAGCGTCTCCGCCCAAGGGATGAGGTGGTACGATCGCTGAGGGCACCGACAATCGGGGCCGCCAGAATCGCGGCCAGCCCACCAATCGCCTCGACAATTCCCAGGTTCGTCACATGAGCTATTGGATCAATCAGATTTACTTGAAATGGCAAGAGAAAAATAATGGTTGGCAGAATTACAAGTTGACTAACAATATTTACTAGAAAATATACCCCTTGAAATAGGGGCGAAACGTTCTTCACATCAACGCCAGAAACGTCTTCCGCCTTCGGCCTATTAGAGGAGGAGGCAATCCTAGCGTTCCTCTGAAATACAGCTTTCAACATTGCAAAGATCCTTCTTTACTAAAAAATCTTGCCGCCAGCCTATTGTATCATCTTCTAAAATGATCGGAACCTGCGCGATCGATTTAGAGGTTCGTTTGTTCCAGAACTGTCAGGGGAGGCACTGAGAGTATGAGTAAATGAGCCTGCGTCTCCAGGCAATGGACCGGAAGCAGTGGAAGATAAAGCAGATGGCGATGAGCCCTCTGGAGCATCCATACGCCGTGGCATGCTGCCAAAAGCGTAAATCAAGCGTTTTCCTAATGGAGAATTGCAAACCGGAGGCAAAGGTACATGCTGCCCACGTCTGTTTGCTTCAATTGCTTTGGCGATCTGCTCTATCTCACGATTTGTAAGCTCTAATTCCTTACTATCATGAGCCAATCGCTCATAACGGGCCAGCAAGTTATTGAGCGAACGCCCAATCTGCCAGGTCAGGTCTTGTGTATATACCGGTACACGGATTGTATAGTTGCCAGAGGCGGCCTCTCGGTGCGCTCCCAAAATCTGCGTAATCTCCGACTCTAGCTGAACCTTTTGTTGATACATCTGCTCTGTCTGATCCGAAATTTTTTGCTGAGCCAATAGTAACTCTTCAGCCTTATCTACCTGCAAAATAGCCCTTTCTATGTATCCCCACCCCAGCCAATTAATTAAGGATACGACTCCCACGAGTGTTGTCGGACGCAAAATTACAAGAAAAAGGGAGTCACGCTTGAACATTTCAACATCGTGTGAATGTGGCAAGAACAATATATCTAGTACGATAAAAAGGATCGCGCAACCCGCAAAAGGAAAAATCAAGCGGCGGGGTAGAAAAAGACTTCCAATTGCTAGAGGGTACACAAGAAGATCGTAGACAGGGAACAATTCACCTGCACTCTTCAACCCAAGCACAAGCACAATCGCTCCCATTATTCCAAGCAATGTAGCTCCAACGAGCAGCGAGGCTGCGATACTCGTCAAGCCACTACGATTTAGCAGAGCTATTATTACAAGAAAAATGATAAACACAGCAACTAATAGGAGGCTGGCTGGATGCGCGATCCCTAAGATTAGATCAAAGACACTGAAGCAAGCCATGATGAACAAAAAATAACCGATCAGTTCAGCCTTGTGCATCTCTTCACGACGCATGGGGCTAAACGTTGAATGTTCAGTACGAGGAGGTGACGTTAAGTCAAGCCACCTCCCCCAGAAGCCTGACCTGGGTTCAATCGACACAAATGAATGCAGTTCGGCACGTAAACCTTCTGAATTACGAGACATATATCGTCACCCCCAATAAAGTATTCAAGACAACTTTCATCTAAAGAAAGCTACCCAAACAAGCGATCAAAGCTTGCTTTAATTTTTACACATATGCCATTTCGACACCTCTAACCGCAAAAGTATAAACCTTTAAATGTTTTTAGGCAAGCTAGTAAACATTTAAATATGAGAAACCCATAAAGTATTGCTTAATAATACGACTAGAGTAAAGAGGGGGAGATGAGCGAGGGCTGTTCTCACTCCATAAGGCTCTACCCTGGACCCCCTCTTTTTCTAGAATGAAATGGCCCTAATAGAATGACCAGCTATTGGATCTTTTACATACACTACGCTATAATACAAACAGCCACTGATCTGTTCTATTGAAAGCGAGACTGATAATTTATGCCGAAAGATCTTTTTCCACTCCCTCCAGGCCCTAAAGGCGAACCGTTTCTTGGTAACGCGAAAGATTTTGTGGATGAGCCACTGGCATATCTTCAACAGGCCGCGAAAGATCATGGCGATGTGATGCTGATCCGTCTGGGCTTTGTCAAAATTTTTGTTTTAAGCCACCCCGACTATATTGAACAGGTGCTGGTCAATAACGCGAAAAATTATACGAAGTCAAAGTTTACCCAACGCAAGAAAAGTCTGTTTGGTAATGGCCTGATCTTTAGTGAAGGCTCTTTCTGGCTCAGACAGCGCCGCCTGATGCAACCTGCATTCCACTATAAACAGATCGCCTACTATAGTGAAACCATGGTTTCACTTACCCAACGCATGCTCACTCAGTGGACCAACGGGCAGCAGATAAGTATCCATGATCAGATGATGCAGCTTAGTCTGGAGATTGTGGTAAAAAATCTATTCAGTACCGATAATACCGGGGACGCAGAGGAGGTTGGGGCAGCCCTGAATACGATCGTGGATCAGGTGAGCTCAGCGGCGGTCAGCCCACTAGCCCTGCTCCCAGATTGGCTCCCGACCCCTGACAATCTTCGCTACAACCGGGCCCTGGCAAAAATCGATCGGATTATTCAAAAAATCATTCAGGAACACCGCCAACATACCGAGGCTGGTCTGGATCTCCTTTCAATGCTGCTTCAGGCAGAGGATGAAGATGGCAGTCACCTCACAGATAAACAGCTCCGCGATGAGGTAATTAATCTCTATATCGCGGGCCATGAGACTACGGCTCTGGCCTTGACCTATAGCTGGCTTTTACTTGCCCAGAACCCAGTAGCGGAGGCAACACTGCACTCAGAGCTCGATCATGCCCTCCAGGGCCGCACCCCTACTATGGCAGATCTCTCTAATCTTCCATACACAGAGCAGATTGTCACTGAAGCGCTACGCCTCTATCCTCCCGTCTGGGGGATCTTCCGGGATAGCAAAGATACTGATCAGATCGGGGGCTACACTGTTCCTCCTAAAACTATTATTATGCTCCCTACATGGAACCTCCACCATGATCCTCGCTTTTTTGAGGACCCGATGCAGTTCCGTCCCGAACGCTGGCAGAAAGACCAGAAGCACTCCATTCCACGTTACGCTTATTTTCCCTTTGGCGGCGGACAACGTCTCTGTATTGGAAATATCTTCGCAATGGTTGAGGCTCGCTTAATGCTGGCAACAATTGCTCAAAACTGGTGCTTCTCTCTTCTCCCTGATCCCCCTCTTGAACTGGTTCCAACAATGACGGTCCGCCCAAAACATGGAATTAAGATGATTGCACATCGTCGTGTCATACACGAAAGCAATGATTAAGTCAACAATCCTTTTTAAGATGTCATCTTACATCAGGTATATTTTTCTTCTCTCATCCCTATCAGAAAACTGTAGCGTCCACTACCTTTGTAATGATATCGTCGGTTATGATGGCCCGAAAGCACTGGAGCCCCCTAAATCTTCGCAATTCGCTCCTTCGAGAGAAAAGAGAGCACTTGCATCCCCCTCTCTTTTTCGATTTTCAAGCTTTTATTAAAATTGATCTCCTTGTTCGTGTATAAGAGAAGGAATTGTATAAAGCAATATCCACAGATGAAGCTTTTATTTATTCTCTACAGTAGAGGGGATAGTTCTTTATGCATAGATGCCCTCCTGAGTCAGCTTTTCCTGCTCAGCTCCACAAATCTTTGAGAAGTGGTCTCTGGCTGCTAACGCTTCTGGCTTTATTAGCGGCTTGTGGCAGTCCAACTACAACCAATACCGCGCAACCAGCGATAGCCCACCCGACAAACGTGAAGTCGGCTCAGCCTGTACAGTCCGTTAACACAGATTGGCCAACCTATCATCTGGATAAGGCCCGAACTGGATATGTGGCGAATATGCCTGATCCTCAAAAATTGACCCAGATCTGGAATACGCATCTGGATGCGGCTGTCTACGCCCAACCTCTGATCATTGGAAAACAGGTAATCGCGGCGACGGAAAATAACACTCTGTACGCGCTGGATGCTCAAAGCGGCCAGGAGATCTGGCACACGAATGTCGGCACGCCAGTAGCAAAATCTACGCTGCCTTGTGGGAATATCGATCCTCTTGGAATTACTGGAACGCCTGTGTATGATCCCGCGACCGGCCTGGTTTTCGCGGTGGCGGAGACGGATGGCTTCGCCCATATGCTGGTCGGAGTGGATCTTCAGAGTGGGCAGGTAAAGGTGAAACGTGGCGTTGATCCCGATGGCATAAACAGGCAGGTACATCAGCAG